>QNCM01000031.1 GCA_003644505.1 Candidatus Makaraimicrobium thalassicum
CGGCTCCCGGCTCCTGGTCTACACATTTACACTTTTGCTTTTGTAAATGTGTAGACCAGGAGCCGTCAAGGAGGAGCCGTCAAGGAGGAGCCGTCAAGGAGAACCGTCAAGGAGCCGTCACTTGATGCCGGGCTTGCCCAGCAGTTTGAACATCTTCTGTTTGTAGGAATCGACTCCCGGCTGATCGAACGGATTGACCCCTGACAGATACCCTGAAACGGCCGCCGCCTTTTCAAAAAAGTAGAAGAGCTGTCCCAGACAAAAAGCTGATCTTTCGGCGAGCAGGACCGTGGAATTGGGAACACCCCCTTCGAAATGCGCCTTGGCGGTCGCTTCGTAAGCCTTCCGGTTGACATAATCGACCTGTTTCCCGGCCAGATAGTTCAGCTCGTCCATATCCTCATCATCCCGCGGGATCGGGCATCTTCCGCTGTCCTTCTCGACGATAAAAAAGGTCTCAAAGAGGTTCCGTTCGCCCTCCTGGATCAGCTGGCCCATGGAGTGGAGGTCGGCTGAAAAGTCACACGAAGCCGGAAAAATACAGCGACCGTTCTTGCCTTCACTCTCACCGAACAGCTGTTTCCACCACTCACCGAGATAATGCAGCCTGTCGTCAAAATTCGAAAGGACCTCGATCCTTTTCCCGCCGCGGTAGAGAACGTTACGGGCAGCCGCGTACCTGTAACTCATGTTTTCACTGAGATCGCAGCCAACGCTGCGCAGCCGCTGTTCCTTCGCGCCGGCAATAAGGTCCCTGACATTGATACCCGCGCACGCGGCCGGCAGAAGCCCCACCGGTGTCAAAACGGAAAACCTGCCGCCCACATCGTCCGGTATAACAAAACTTCTGTAACCTTCTTTGCGGGCTCTCGCCCTGAGCGCCCCCTTCTCGCTGTCCGTCGTGCACACTATCCTGTCCCTGACCCTGCCGGGGCCGTACTTCTTCTTCAAGAAATCCTCGACGATCCTGAAAGCGACCGCCGGCTCTGTGGTCGTGCCGGACTTGGAGATCACGTTGACGCTGATATCCCTGTCCTTTAATGTCTCCAGAAGATCCCCGAGGTAATCACCGGAGAGATTATGCCCCGCGAAAAAGACCTTTCTGTCAACTGATCCGGGCGAAAGGGCCTCAATAGCTGCCCTTGCTCCGAGGTAAGAACCGCCGATCCCTATAATAATGACCGCATCTGAATTACTGTTTAATCCGGCGGCAGTCTCCTCTATATCCTTGATAACTCTTTCGTCTATATTTTCCGGGATATCCATCCAACCGAGGAGATCCTTCCCCGGGCCGTTCCGTTCTGCCAGAAGCGTATGCGCTTTTTCCACCTCGGGAAAAATATCTTCCAGATCTTTGTCCGTGACAAACCCTTCAAGATGCGCGGTATCCAGTCTCAGCTGTTCTTGCACCATACTTCCTTTCTTTAGAACTACTTCAGGACTTTCCTTCCGATCCCGCATCCGAAGTCTTCGGAAGTCTTTTCTCATTTAAAAGCCGACCCCTCAAAAGGCCGGGCTGAACAGCACTTGAAAAGGGGCCGGAAAAAACCAGACAAAACGCTGTCATGGCCTGTTATGAGATAGTAATAGCGGCTACAGGACACTGGTCAGCACCGCTTTTAGCATCCTCCACCTTGTCTTCAGGAATCTCCTCCTTGACCGCGACGGCCTTGTCTCCCTGCATCTCATATACGTCAGGGGCCATCTGTACGCATAACCCACAGCCAATGCACTTTTCTCCATCCACCACAGCTTTCATCGCTCAACACCTCCCTTTCGCTTTCCCCCGGTTCCACTCCGGGAGTGGAACCGGTATTTTATACATCCCACAAGGACCAGCTGCCGCCGCCAAGTAAAATAACCGGCACACAGGCCCCTATTATAAGAAGATTATACTCGAAGCCGCCGTTCTGGACAAAAAAACCATACACAAGATTGACCTTCCAGAGAAGTATGAGCACGGTAAGGGCTATCGCGACCGCACACCACCGCGCCAGTATTCCGACCATAAGAAAACTGCCCCCTACAAATTCAATACACCCCCAGACCAGCGCAAGCGAATAAGGGTTGGACAGCCCCATCCCTTCTATCATTTTCGCCGTGCCTTCAAGCCCGATACCGTCAAACATACCAAAAAGTTTTTGAGTTCCATGCGCGACAAAAATAACCCCGAGTATGATCCTGAGCGTAAACATCGAAAGGTTTATCAGAGTCTGCTTCTCCATATCGCCCTCCCTGCCGGCTGGTAATCTACCCCTGTTATTCCTATTGTAGCTTAATAAAAGACAAAAGCAAGATATTTCAGTCAAGAGCCCCGCTGCTTCCGATGCAGGATCGGAAAGGGAAATAGGAATGAAACAAAGGCTTTTCGGCATTCCCTGGTAAAAAATTTGAAAGAATCCGGCGCCTGCAGGTGTCTATTATAATAATGGGAACAAAACTGATCCAAAAATTATTCCGATCCTGTATTGACTTGCTACTCTCCGCCGATTGTCCGGCGTGCGGGATCCACACGGCCGGGTGTCCTCTTCCTATATGCCGGGAATGCGAGAACACGCTCATCGCCGGAAAGGTCCCACCGGCCGTATCCTCCGCCCATATCCCTAAAATACTGGCCTGCCGTTCTTACGACGGTATAGTGCGAAAATGCGTGCACCAGTTCAAATATCAACGGAAACAACACATGATCCGCCCCTTTAAAGGTATAATGCGGGATTTATTTTCTGAGAACTGTCTTATCGGCAGCGCCATAGACCTTATAGTGCCCGTCCCTATCCACAGGGTCCGGCGCCGCAGCCGGGGATTCAACCAGGCCGAAATTATCGCAGACGCCCTGTCCGGGATCCTCCTTATTCCACTGTCCCTTAACAACCTTGTCAAAACAAAAAATACCGTGCCGCAGATCAGGATTACCGGCAGGCACAGGATAAATAACCTCAAAAATTCCTTTTCGGTCCTTGACCCTTCTCTTTTCGGCGGAAAATCAATACTGCTAGTGGACGATGTCATGACAACCGGCGCAACGCTCGATACCTGCGCCGCCCGGCTTCGAATCGCCGGGGCAAGGGAAGTATTCGGATTTACACTCGCGAGAACCATGCAAAAGCACGCTCACACCACGGGAGTGTGACAAGTCTGAGCGTCTGGTTTACGGGGGGGTCAGCTCTTCCGGTTGACAAGGTATATGCCGATAACGGCGAAGATAATATGGCTCAGCCATGCCGATACGGCGGGCGGAAGAGCGCCGCCTTTCCCCAAGGCAAGGCAGACAGCCATTACCGGCAAATAGAGTATAGCGGCCATAATACCTTTGGCCATGCCGATAAGAGCACTCGCCCGGCCGGTCTCGATACTGAACGGAACGCCCACCAGCACCGTAATAAGCGCGGTGAACGGAAAGGCCAATTTGTAATTAAGGTCAACCAGAAGCCGTCTCAGTGTGGAAGGCGAACCGATCCTGAATATCTTCAGGTATTGTTTAAGCTGCCCGTAACTCATGAACCGGGGATCCCACTGGTTATTGATCAGATTTTCCGGTCTCTCGCCGATAAATATTCTTTTCTTCTTATATACTCCGGGATCCTCTGAAAAATCCCCTGCAGGATCCACCCTAAAAACAATGACATCCTCGCCCACCCAGGACTTTTTTCCCTGCCATTTTACGATACGCGCGGTTATCTTCTCGGTTATAACATGGTCCTTATCCTGGCGGTGGATAATCACATCATGAAAAAGGTTATCCCCGGGAATGAACGATTTAGCGTAGATTATCTGCCCGCCTTTTCCGTATATCGCCACATCCTTTATCTCCAAAGCGCTTTTGTCTTTCCCCTGTTCGAGCTCTTCCTGCCTGACACGGCTGGATTTTCGCATGGCTGACGGAACAAACCTGTCGTTCACTATGAACGTGAACAGACACAACAGAAACGTCACGAGCAGAACGGGCCGCAGGATTTTCCAGAGGCTTAACCCGCTGGCGATAACAGCGGTCACCTCATGGTTCTTGCTGAGGGAGTTAAAGACATATACCGCCCCAAGCAGACATGCGAACGGGACCATGTTAACGAACGCGAACGGCGCTAAATAGAAATAAAACGACAGGATACTGGCAAGCGGTATGTTATTTTTGAAAATATCGTCCAGAAATCCCAGGATATCGCCGATGATACCGAGGACTATAAGCAGGACGATGCAAAAAAAGAATGCGCTGACAAAACTTTTAAGCACGTATTTTTCCAGTATCTTCATTGTCTTACCGAAGTTAACGCTTTACATTTGACATTTTGACCCGTTGTATTCTCATATGACTTTTTCTGTAAAGAAAATGTTGAATGTAAAGCGGTGCCCCCACTACCCCCTACGATCTGGCAATGCGGTAGAACATGACCGCGCCCAGCCCGAAGAGCAGAACATCAGCGGACCACACGCCCGCCCAGGGAGGGATTATCCCGCGTATGGCGAAAGCTATGCCGCCGAGCATAATGCTCCAATATATGAGAAACAGGCCTATTGCCATACCAAACCCTAAAAATTTCTCCCGGCGGTGAGTATTTACCGCCAGCGGAATACCGACAAGGACAAAAACAAAATTGGAAAACGCAAGCGCGATCTTTTTGTGAAGCTCTATACGGAGCGGTATTACGTCAATGGCGTCTTTTTTGAAACTCTCGATGTCATCCAGAAGCTCTTTGATACTCTTCTCTCTCGCCTTTTTCTGGATATCCCCGATGCGCATCTTGTCTTCCAGGCTCAGCGTCATATAGTAGTCCTTAAACGAAACTTTATAGAACTCGTCGGGTTTATCCGACGAAATTTCATCGGCCATGCCGTCGCTGAGCCGGAGCTGTACGCTGTCTTCCTCCGGCAACGGTATTATCTCTCCTCTCTTCGCAACTATCGTGCGGGTCGACTTGCCTTCCCGCGGCTGGTAAATACGTATATTCTCGAGCCTATTGCCCCGCACGCCGTGTATAAAAACAATATAATTCTTGAATCCCCTGATGAACACGCCCGGCTCCAGCATGGCGGCGGGATGCTTGAGCCCTATGCTCTTAAGCAGCCTCCTGGCCGCGAACTCGGCCTGGGGAAGCACCCTGTCGTTCAACGGAACACACATAAGGCTTATTATGAACCCGCACACCATCGCGGGAAATACCACTTTATAGAGGTTCACCCCGCTTGTCCGCAGCGCGGTGACCTCATTGTCCCCCGAGAGCCGGCCGAACCCAAGAAGGACAGCCGAAAGAACGGAAATCGGTATGGTGAAAATAAGCACGTACGGAAGGAACAAAAAGAATATCTTCGTCACCTGGATGAGCTCCACCCCTTTGTTCATGACCATATCCACGGTCTGGATGATATTACCGGCCGCAAGGATCACGGTCGAGATGAAAAGCGAAGCAAGAAACGGCCCGCCGAGCTCTTTTAGCAGATATCTGGGTATGATCTTCATGATTCCCGGCTCCTGGTCTACACATTTACATTTTTGTTTTTGTGCTTTTATAAAAGTGGCAAAAGTGTAAATGTGTAGACCAGGAGCTTATTTCAGGAGCTTATTTCATTTCTCAGGCTGCGAGCAGCCTGGTAAGGGAATACAGTTCAGCGTACAATTCTCTGTCCGTATCCCTTTCAAAACACGCTTTTTCGTAGGGGACAAGGTAAAGCATAGCCCCCTTTATCCCGACCATCTTGCTGAAATGACCATCTATGAGGGCGCTGACGGCGTAAGCGCCCATTCTTGACGCCAGTATTCTGTCCGGCGCGTTGGGAGTGCCTCCCCTCTGGATATGCCCCAGTGTTATCCCCCTGACTTCACGTCCGGTTCTTTCCCTGATCTTTTCCGCCATAACATGGGAACTGGAAACCCCTTCGGAGACGATAATGATCCAGCTTCTCTTTCCTTTTTTCTCGGCTTTTTCGATCCCCGCGGCAATCCTTTCTATGTCTGGCCCTTTGCCGGGGTACAGAACCTCTTCCGCGCCGCCGGCCAGGCCGGCCATCACGGCTATATGAGGTTCTTTTCGACCCATGACCTCGATCACATAAATACGCTCCATACTCGAAACCGTATCGCGGATCTTGTCAACCGCGTCCAGAACTGTATCCACGGAGGTATGCGACCCTATAGTATAATCCGTATGCCCAAGATCGTTATCAATGGTCCCGGGAACGCCTATGCTCTTTACGCCGCACTCACTGTAAAAGACAAGCGCGCCCTGCAGCGAACCGTTCCCCCCGATGATGACAAGGGCGTCTATCCCGTTCTTCTTCGTGGCCTCCGCGGCTTTCGCCCGCCCTTCCCTTGTCATGAACTCGCTGGACCTGGCGGTCTTGAGAACAGTGCCGCCGCGCGAAAGGATGTTACTCACGCTCCGGGAGTTCATCTCTATGATATCGCCGCTGATGAGCCCTTTATAACCTTCCCGGATCCCCCGGACCTCGATCCCTTCAAATACCGCCTTCCGCACGACGCTCCGTATCGCCGCGTTCATGCCCGGAGCATCCCCCCCGGAAGTCAATACGCCTATCCGTTTAATCATATAATCATATAGCTCCTGGTCTACACATTTACACTTTTGACTCCAGCTCTGGTCTACACATTTACAAAAATGTAAATGTGTAGACCAGGAGCTGGTTTAAGTTCCCACTTCCCAGCTCTTAAGGTACTCTTTCTGTTCTTGCGTCAGCCTGTCTATCCTGATACCCATGGACTTAAGCTTCAGTTTCGCGATACGGGCATCTATTTTCTCGGGGACATTGTAGACCTTTTTCTCGAGCTTCGCGTGGTTCTTCACGATAAACTCGCAGGAAAGCGCCTGGTTGGCAAAGCTCATATCCATGACCATTGACGGGTGCCCTTCGGCGGAAGCAAGATTGATGAGCCTGCCGTCACCGAGAAGTATGACTTTTTTGCCATTGTCGAGCGTATATTCCCTGGTGCAGTGCCTGATCTCACGGACCGATCCGGACATCTTCTTGAGCGCGGGGATATCGATCTCCACGTTGAAATGCCCGGAATTGGCTACCACGGCGCCGTCCTTCATCGCGGAGAAGTGTTCGGCCCTTATCACGTTCTTATTCCCTGTCAGTGTCACGAAAACGTCCCCTGTCCTGGCAGCATCTTTCATGGGCATGACGTCGAATCCGTCCATGATAGCTTCCAGGGACCTGAAAAAATCGACCTCTGTCACGATAACCCTGGCTCCCATGCCGCGTGCCCGCATGGCCACACCTCGCCCGCACCATCCGTATCCGGCGATGACAACCGTGCTTCCGGCAAAAAGATGATTCGTGGCCCTTAAGATCCCGTCTATGGTCGACTGGCCCGTGCCGTACCGGTTATCAAACAGGTATTTCGTCTGGGCATCATTGACGGCTATTATGGGAAACCTGAGCAGTTTCCTGTTTTCAAGGCTCCTGAGCCGTATCACGCCCGTAGTGGTCTCCTCAGTCCCTCCCATGATCGTCTTGATAAGCTCTTTGCGTTTGGAATGGAGCGTGGAAACAAGGTCCGCCCCGTCATCCATCGTAACGTGCGGCCCGTTGTCCAGGATACTGTTTAGATGGCTGTAATAAGTGGTATTGTTCTCCCCCTTAACGGCAAACACGGGGATCCCGTGATCCCGGACCAGCGCGGCTGCAACGTCGTCCTGCGTGCTGAGCGGGTTCGAAGCGCACAGTTCCACGCGGGCGCCGCCGGCCTTGAGCGCTATCATAAGATTGGCCGTTTCCGTGGTCACGTGCAGACACGCCGCCACGCGGATACCTCTCAGCGGCTTCTCCTTCCGGAACTTTTCTTTTATGATCCCGACTACGGGCATATTTCTCGCCGCCCATTCTATCCTGAGTTTGCCCTGTCCGGCCAGTTTCCTGTCTTTGACATCACATCTTTCCATGATCTCCCTTTTCCTCTCCTTATTTTTTGCTCTTTTGCTTCAGCGTATCGGCCATGTCTATCTCTTCCCACGTAAACCCTTCTTCGTTCCTGCCGAAGTGGCCGTAAGCCGCTGTCTGTTTGTATATGGGGCGCCTGAGTTTCAGTTTTTCTATAATACCCGCGGGGGTAAGGTCGAAACTCTCTCTCACCAGTTTCACTATCCTCTCCTCGTCCATCCTGCCGGTGCCGAACGTGTTGACCATTATGCTCACCGGCTCGGGCACGCCTATGGCATACGCGAACTGTATCTCGCACTTCTTTGCTATGCCCGCGGCTACTATGTTCTTTGCGACGTAACGGGCCATATAAGAAGCGGACCGGTCCACTTTTGTGGGGTCCTTGCCGCTGAAACACCCTCCACCGTGGCTTCCGACACCGCCGTAGGTATCGACAATGATCTTCCTGCCGGTCACGCCGGTATCGCCCTGGGGCCCCCCGACTTCGAACCTTCCCGTGGGGTTGACGAAGATCTTCGTGTCCCTGTCCATCAGGTCCTTGGGAATAACCTCTTCTATCACCAGTTTCTTCATATCCCTGCGTATATCATCCATCCCGGCTTTCCGGTCGTGATGAGCGCTTACAACGACCGCTTCCACCCTTTGGGGCTTCCCGTTATGATATTCCACGGTTACCTGGCTCTTACCGTCAGGCCTGAGATAATTGAGCAGTTTCTCCCGCCTGATCCTGGAAAGACGTCTCGTAAGCGCGTGCGCCAGAGTGATGGGCATAGGCATCAGTTCCCTGGTCTCGTCGGTAGCGTAACCAAACATCATACCCTGGTCACCGGCCCCTCCCACATCAACACCGAGCGAGATATCCGGAGACTGCTCCTGTATGGAGGTGACTACGGCGCAGGTGAGATAATCGAACCCGTAATTGGCGCTTGTGTAACCGATCTCACGAATGGTCCTCCGGACCACTTTTGGTATATCCACGTAACAGGAGGTCGTTATCTCGCCGGCCACGAATGCCAGGCCCGTGGTCACCATGGTCTCGCAGGCGACCCTTCCGGAAGGATCCTCCTTGTATATTTCATCCAGTATCGCGTCTGATATCTGGTCGCATACTTTATCCGGGTGCCCTTCTGTCACGCTTTCGGATGTAAATAGATACTTGTTCTTCATTCGCTTGTCTCCTTGTGTAGTTCCGATCCCGCATCGGGATCCAGTCCCGATGCGGGATCGGAACTGGTCAATCACAGTTCTTTTTTGCGGTACTCTATATCGGCTTTTTCCAGCGAATTTTTATCTCCGATATCATACCATCCGTCGGTAAAAACGTACCCGAAGGCTTCGTCGTTCTCCGAAACCCATTTGACAAAATTACCGGGCGCGTCCTTCTCCAGTTTCGTCTTCATATAATCCCCGATCATCGACAACTTCGACCCGGGCAGATAATAAATACCGGTTGACGCGAGCGTGCTCTGCGGCCTCTGGGGTTTCTCCTGGAAGTCATCGATCCTCTGCTCGGCATCAAGCGAGACGACCCCGTATTTCTGCGCGAGTTTACGGAACTTAACGTCATACAGTGCTACGCTCAATTTTCCTTTCTTTCTGGCGAAACCCACAAAATCCGCCATGTCGAACTCAAAAAGGTTGTCCCCGGCCACTATCAGTATATCATCGCACGGCTCTTCTTTCTCCAGGACAAGGTTGATATCCCCTATAGCGCCGAGCCTCTCCTCGTTCGAAGCGGTCAGGTCATTGGTGACCTCCAGTTTGACGGAAAAACTGCGGCCCCTGATCCATCTGACGACCATATCGTAGAATTTGTCGTTCGTCACGATATACACCGCGTCACAGGACTCCAACCCCTCGAACTTCCTGATCAGTCTCTCCAGGATCGTCTGCCCGCCGACCTTCACGAGAGATTTAGGACGGTCAAGCGTCAGAGGATATAACCTGGTGCCGTAACCGGCCGCTAATATCAATCCTTTCATTTTTATCCCTTTCTTCTTCTGATAATCATCCGTGTCCGCGTCACAGATCCGGGATCAGCTCAATAGCCAGATCCGGGATCAGATCCCGCAGCCTGGCTCTGGCGTATTCCTGGACCTCCCTGCCTGTGTTGAACGTCAGAACCTCTTCCGCTATCTTCTTAGCCTCGGAATAGTCGATGGAACGCACTATCTTCTTGACCTCGGGCACGGCAATGGGAGAAGTGCTGAATTCGTCCAGCCCGAGTCCCAGCAGGATCATGGTCAGGGACACGTCACCGGCCATCTCGCCGCATAAGCCCACGGGTATTTTCGCCCGGTGGCCGTTATCGATAACCATCTTGATAAGGCTCAGCACTGCAGGATGCGTCGGCTCATAAAGATACGCTATCTTCTCATTGACCCTGTCCACCGCCAGCGCGTACTGAATAAGGTCGTTGGTCCCGATACTGAAAAAATCACATTCTTTCGCCAGGATATCGCTGGTAATAGCCGCTGACGGCACCTCTATCATCGCGCCTATGGGGATGTCCTCATTAAAAGGAATGCCTTCTCTCCTCAACTTGTGTTTGACCTCCTCCAGCACCTCGTTGGCCTGCCGCACCTCTCTGACACCCGAGACCATCGGATACATCAATTTCAGGTTCCCAAAAGCGGAAGCCCGCAGTATGGCCCGTAGCTGCGATTTAAAAATGTCAGGCCGCGCCAGGCAGAACCGTATCGCCCGCCATCCCATGAACGGATTCATCTCTTTCGGCACGTCGAGCTGGGAAAGAAACTTGTCACCCCCGAGATCGAGCGTCCTGACCACCACATAATTGGGGAATATCCTCATCACGACCGATTTATACGCGTTGAACTGTTCCTCCTCATTGGGCAGATCCTTCCTGTTCATATAGAAATACTCGGTCCTGTATAATCCTATCCCTTCCGCACCGTGCGAAATAACGCTGGCGACGTCCTCCGGCAGCTCTATATTGCCCGCTATGACCACCTTTTTTCCGTCAAGCGTTTCGCCCGGCAGTGATCTCAGTTCAATAAGTTCATGTTCCAGATACTCATATTTTTTCTGTTCTTTCCGGTATTTCTCAAGAAACCTCTTGTTGGGATTGACGATCACCGTTCCGTGTATCCCGTCCAGTATCACCTGATCGCCGTTCTGGACCATGTCCGTGATGGACTCCAGCCCCACTACCGCTGGGATCTCCAGAGACTTCGCCATTATGGCCGTATGCGACGTCCTTCCGCCGATATCCGTGGCAAAACCGAGAACACGGCTTTTATACATCATCGCCGTCTCGGAAGGCGACAGGTCATAAGCGACTACGACGGATTTTTCGTCAAGGGCTTCCAGATTTCTTTCCTCAAGGCCTATCAGGTTCCGCAGTATCCTTTTCCCGACATCGGTTATATCACTGATCCTGTCCCTTAAATATTCATCTCTGGCTTTTGAGAGCACACTTATATATTTGTTCAGCACATCGGAAAATATCAGCTCTATGTTCTTCTTTTTTTTCTTCAATCTGGTGATGACTTCCTGAACAAGGACGCTGTCCTCAAGTACGAGAAGATGAGCGTTGAATATCTTTCCGTGTTCCGCCCCTATTTCACGGGATATCCTTTTCTCTATCCCGATCAGGTCTTCTTTGGTCTGCTTCAGGGCCTTCCTGAACCTTTCTATCTCGCCGGCTATCTCGCCCTCGGAAAGCCGGCGTTCCTGAGGCACTATGTTCTCCGTTCCGAAGACATGCGCCTTGCCTATCGCGATGCCCGGAGCGGCAGGGATCCCTTTGATCTGGATCTGCTTCTTTTTTGAGAAATAATGTTTTTGATCTGTCATCGGCCCGTCTTTCCGCCGTTCTTATTATCGGCGTTCAATTCGACATCATGCATCAACAGCTCTGACAACTCTTCCACGGCCCTTTCCGCGTCGTCCCCCCTGGCGATAATGGTTATCTTGGCCCCTTTTTCGGCCGCGAGCATCAATATACCCATTATCGATTTGCCGTTGACCTCCTGGTCTTCTTTTATTATGGTTATGTCGCTCTCGTATTTACTTGCTTTCTGGACGAAAACAGCCGCGGGTCTGGCGTGTAATCCCGTCCTGTTCTTCACGACAATATTTTTCCTGGCTTCCATACTATCACCCTATACTGATCGTAATCTTCATGTCCTCCGTTCCGCCGCCGTCACCGGCGCCGCAGTCGCCCCCTATCAGGGCCGATACTCCCTGGAACGTTTTCTTCAGTCCGGATTCGGTCTCGTTAACGGTATAGACCGGATACATGAAAACAGTGAACTCCCTGTTCAGAAAAAAATCCAAGCCGATACCCGAATACCTGTCTTTCAGCGAAAAACGGTCCGTTCTGGCCAGCCTCGGCCTTGAGATAACCGCCCTGTCCCATATAAGAAAATTAAATTCCACGGCATATCTCAGAGGGCCCGGCCCCCCGGAATGTCTAACTATTCTGTGCGAGAACCCGACAGCCGGACTCGAGCCTACTGTCACCTTCTTGATCACCTCAAGTTCGAACGGCCCGCCGCCGCGGGAGAGGACACTGTCTCTCCTGGAAAGCGTATGGGTAATAAACTCCCCGTCCGTGCCGGTATGGGACGCGTATTCGCCTTTTAAAAAACTGTCGAAACTCGCGCGGCACTTGCGCATATCTTTCCAAGGCTCTCTGCCCCTGAAAACATGCGTAAGGAACGAGTCCCTCTGATAATCATCATAAAACAATATCCTGCGCAGCCCTCTTTCTCCGACTCCCAGCGCGTCATGGATATCGGCGAATCCCCCGCGCGCTATCGTTGTTCTTGCCTGCCTCACCCGCGCGGAATAATCCCTCCCGAGTTTTTTATGGTAATCTTCCCTGACGCGCGACATGGTGTTCCCCAGGTTCACGTTCAGGGGTTTATAGTCCAGCTCGGTCACTCTTCCGCCGGCGGAAGACTTCACGAATACATCGACAAGTTCGTTCCCGATCACGGTCTCGCGGTATGTATCGGTTCCGCCGCCGGAGCTCACCAGCTCGCGTTCCACCGCTCTTACGCGTCTGTCTTTGCTTCTCTGCGCGGTCTCAACAAGCTTCTGCGCCTTTATCAGATGCGTGTATACCCCTGACCTCAGATGCGGCAGATAAAGCCCACCGAACGTCCCGTGCCAGTAAGCGCAGCCGGTTTGAGCCATGAACAATTCCTTTTTCGCCGCCTGGATCCGGCCGGCCGCCGCGGCACAGCCGTTCTCCGGGCCGAGCTTCCCGACCATGTCGCTGACAGAGATCATCCTTCTATGCATTCTGCCCGCTTCGGGGTATTTCTTTAGAAAATTCTTGAAACTTCCTCCGCTCCATTCCATCATCTCGGCGTAACTGGATTCCGGGATCTCTCCGACCTCTTCGGCCGGGACGGTATCCATGACTTCGGAATATGTCGCGGTCCGCAGCCACGCGGCGTTCTCTTCCAGAAGAAGAAAAAAATCCCGCAGCCATCCTCTTGTATATACCAACCAGTGCGTGTGCGGCCATAAACCGAACTTTTCGCCGTCATCAGCGAAGAAAAAACACGGGATACCGCCGCTCCTCTTATCCGCGGCCCCTTTGATGTAATCCAGGGTGGCCTCTGGCGGACGGAACGGCATGGAGTACCTCAGCTTCATCAGAGAAGGGAACACTATTATCGAACTGTTCTTCCCCCGCGTAAGGCAGGGACTGAAGATCCTCTCTGCCTTCACGCCGCCCCTCCGCATATGATGATCATCCACGATAGTGTATCCCACTCCGGCGGCTGCAAGTGTATCAGCCAGGCCGGGCTCCCAGACCCTTTCCCCGATCCATGCTCCTCTGGGCCTGACGCCGAAGATCCTCGTGACGATCTCCTCGTTCATCCTTAACTGCTCTTGCCTGTCACGTTCCGGGATAAGAGGCATGACCGGGTCAAAACAGCCGCCTCCCATAAGTTCTATCTGATCCCGCCGCACCAGCTTTTTCATCCTCTCGATATGATCCGGATGCCGGCGCTCAAACCACTCCAGCATGCTCCCGGGGTAATGGAACGACGCCTTGATCCCGGGGAATTCTCCCAAGAGCCTTAAAAGAGGTGAATAGGCCTTTTTGTAAGCCCGTTCGATCTCCCGCTCAAAATTAAAAACCGGCTGGCAGCAATGGAACGCCATAGCGAACTTCGCTTCTCTCACGGATTCTTCACCTTCTTCTTTTCGGCCAGAATGTTCATGATCGAGTTGCTCAGTTTAAAAGAATCGTGCCTGACGAACTCTTTAGTGCCGGCGATATGCGCCTTGACCAGTTCTATCCTCTCCCGCGTAAGCCATCTCTCATCATTCTCTTCCAGTTTCACCGGGAACTTGTCTTCATCCTTATATTTTTTGTAGAGAGGCCCGGGGATACGCGATATATTGGCTATGCAGTAATTCACTACCTCCGGATGCGTGTGTTTTATGATAGCCCTGACATGGTCGCTGACAGAATAATCATCGGTCTCCCCGGCTTCAGTCATGACGTTACAGACATATATCTTCAGCGCCCTGGACTTGATGATCGCTTTCTGTATGCCTTCTATCAGAAGGTTCGGCATTACGCTGGTATACAGGCTGCCCGGCCCGAGAATGACCGCGTCCGCCTCACGTATGGCATCCACCGACTCCCGTGTCGCTTTACAATGTTCCGACATAAGGTAAAGCTTGTCTATCGGGCTTCCCTTCTCCTCCCGTATCCGGCTCTCTCCGACCGTTTCCCTTCCGTCCTTCCTTCTTGCCACCAGTTTGACCTTCTGCAGCGTAGCGGGAAACACGCGCCCTCTTATGGCAAGCACCTTGCTCGATTCCCTGATGGCTTTGGCAAAATCTCCCGTGATCCGTGAAAGGGCCGTAATAAAAAGATTACCGAAATTGTGCCCCTCTAATCCCTTGCCTGCCTTGAAACGAAACTGAAAAAGCGCGCCGAGAAGGTCTTCCGAATCCGCGAGCGCCACCAGACAGTTCCGGATATCACCCGGGGGCAGGACCCCGAATTCCTCGCGCAGCCGGCCCGAAGATCCGCCGTCATCCGCTACTGTCACTATCGCGGTAATATTGCTCGTCTTCTGTTTCAGCCCCGTCAGAAGCGTGGAAAGCCCCGTTCCCCCGCCGATCACGACTATCTTCGGCCCTTTTTCCAGGATACGCCTCTCGTATATCTTATCTACCAGCCTGTCTTCGGCCCTGGCCGGTTCCGGCAGCAGAACCGTCATCAAGGATTTCAGTATCCTCTTCACGGCGATTATCACGCACACTATGCCCAGGACGATAATGAGCCCTGCTATGGCTTTGTTCTCGGGCTTCTGTTCGAAAATAGCTATAACAAATCCCATGGAGATCATGAGAATACCGAAAATGGAAAGCGATATCCACCGTTTGACCAGCATCCCCGGGTATAACCACTTCAGTCTCTTTATGTTCATATTTTGACGGATGTGTTACTATGGGTTCTTCTGCCCCTCTTCTCTGATTATCTTTAAAATATCCTGAGCGCTTTTCGCCGTTCGCACTCTGTCCCTTACGAATTTATCATCCAGCAGACGGGATATCTTGGCCAGCGCCTTAAGATGGGGGCCCGGGGTTTTACCGGGAGCTATAAGAAGAAAGAATATGTATGTCAGCTCTCCGTCAAGTGACTTGAAATTGATCCCGTTTTTTGCTATCCCGAAAGCCGCGGCCATCTTTTTGACCTTCGGGCATTTGGCATGCGGGATGGCAACTCCTTTGCCGATACCGGTAGATCCCAAGACCTCTCTTTCCTTCAGTCTTTTTATGATATCGCCTTTTTCGGACTGCTTTATGCTGCCGGATGAAACAAGCAGGTCCACCAGCTCTGAAAGTATTTCTTCTTTGTTACAGGATTTAAGGTCCGGGGATATCGCGCTTTTATTCAATATATCGATAATATTAATATCCATTGTTTTTTCCTTTAATGCCTCCTTTATTATCGTTCATGTTATTTGCCGTCTGACCCGGAGAACAAAAAGACCCCCCTACAGACGGATGATAAAGAATGGAGCGGGTGATCGGACTCGAACCGACGACAATCACGTTGGCAACGTGATGCTCTACCAACTGAGCTACACCCGCGCTTTCTCCCTGGATCTACCTTGTTATACCCTATATATAAATAAAATTAAGTGGTACCCGCACAAGGGCTCGAACCTTGGACCCACTGATTAAGAGTCAGTTGCTCTACCAACTGAGCTATGCGGGCACCGTTTTTTCGGAGCGTATTATAACACAAGCACCGATTATTTCAAGCACATTCCACTCCGGGAGTAGCCACTCCCGGAGTGGCTACTCCCGGAGTGGAATGGGATTAGGGGTGGAATGTGGTTATACACTGTGGGTCTTGATAAAATCGATGATATCCTTGATCTTTGCCGTTGCCATGGAGATACAGGTATCCGCGCACCCGTAATATAACCGCATGGTCCCGTTCTTCACCACTGCCGAGCTCGGGAAGACGACGTTCGGGACGTCACCGATACGCTCATACGGCTCGGTGGGAGCGAGAAGGTAATCACGGGTCCGGTAAAGCACATTCCACGGCTCTTCAATGTCCAGCAAGGCGCCCCCGGCATAGTAAAGATAACCGTTGCAGCTGGTCCATACACCGTGATAGATAAGCAGCCAGCCCTCTTTGGTCTCTATCGGTATGGGGCCGGGCCCTATCTTGGTGGACTGCCACCCGCTGCTGAGGGTCCCGAACACAAAACGGTGGTATCCCCAGTGGACAAAGTCCGGGCTGGTGGAATAGAACATCTCGCCGAACGGTGTGTGTCCGCGGTCGCTCGGCCTGTGTAACATGGCGTATTGCCCGTTGATCTTACGCGGAAAGAGAACGCAGTTGCGGTTGGACGGCGGAAGGGGATTTTCCATCCGCCTGAAAGTCTTGAAATCCTTTGTCGCGGCCAGGCCGATATAAGGCCCCTGCGGAGAATCAATACACCAGGTGATATAATATGTATCGTCGATTTTAGTGACCCGCGGGTCATAGGTCCTGTCAGTCGCGGCGAGATAAGCATCATCGCTGTCCATCTTTATGACATCAGGGTCGATCTGCCACTTGATGCCGTCCTTACTCCTGCCGACGTGCAGCGTAAAATTAAGATCTATCTCGTCAACCCTGAATATACCGGCATACCCCTTTTTGAAGGGGACTATCGCGCTGTTGTGTATGCTGTTAGCGCGCGGCACCGCTTTTGCCGTAATAATGGGATTTCCCCTGTACCTTTTAAAAACCGTCTCATTCGCCATACTTTACCCCGTCTCTTTATTTTATTTCGATCCCGCATTCACCACTCCCGCATCGGGACCATGCATGCTTCTTATATCACGAAACGGCTGAAATTGCAACTGTCAGAAACACCTTTTTCCCTGCTTTTTAAGGCAAACCTTTCTTTCGCACTTATAACAGATCTCGTTCTCCAGGTATTCGCCGTCAAAGTAATCCCTGATGTTCCCGAGTGTCGTCACTGCTATGTTGTGGAGCGCTTCTTTCGTGAAAAAACCCTGGTGGGAGGTGATGATCACGTTCGGAAAGGTCGTCAGGCGGGCCAGTACATCGTCATTTATGAATGATGCCGAAAAATCCTCAAAGAAATATTCACTTTCTTCCTCATAGACATCCAGTCCCGCGTATCCTACTTTTCCGTTTTTCAACGCGTCTATCAACGCCTTTGTATCTATCAATCCCCCCCTTCCGGTATTGATCACCATGACATTATCTTTCATTTTCGAAATACTGTCACTGTTGATCATATGCCGCGTTTCTTTTGCCAGGGGACAATGCAGTGAAATGACATCCGCTCTTTCGTAAAGGGTATCCAGGGGAACATATTCCATTCCCGTATCGCCCGCGAACCCTTTATCGGGATAAATATCATAAAGCAGCACTTCCATGCCGAACCCCTTCAGTATCCGCGCGGAGATCCTGCCTATCTTACCGGTCCCGATTATCCCGGCTGTTTTTCCGTGCATGTCAAAACCGAGAAGGCCGGAAATCGCGAAATTATTATCCCTCACCCTGTAATATGCCTTGTGGATATTCCTGTTCAGCACGAGCATCAGCGCCACGGCATGTTCAGCGACAGCGTAAGGAGAATATGCCGGCACCCTTACGGTATGGATGTTCCCGAACACGGCCTTAAGGTCTATGTTGTTATACCCGGCGCAGCGGAGGGCGATCAGCTGGATCCCCGCGGCTTTAAGGGCATCCACCATATCTCCGGTTATAACGTCATTTACAAAGATACAGACAACATCGAATCCTTTGACAAGCTTTATGGTATCGGGAGTAAGGCGGGTTTTAAGATATGTTATATCAAACCTGAAATCAGCGTTCCCGGCATCAAAAAATTCCTGGTCATAAGGTTTTGTATCGAAAAAAGCGATCCTGCGGTTACTCATCTTGGAACTCCCGGTGTGTGAAATCGGCTTATCTCGCCCCGATCCCCAGCAGGACAGCCGGGATCGTCTTCATTAATATCTTAAAATCCAGCCACAACGACCAGTCATCGATGTACTTCAGGTCCAGTTCCATCCATTTGTCAAAGTCTATCCGGTTTCTTCCGCTGGTCTGCCACAGGCAGGTAAGCCCGGAGCGCATGCTCAGCCGCCTTATATGCCGGAACTCATATTCATCAACCTCCTCAGGGATGGGAGGACGCGGCCCGACCAGGCTCATATGCCCCATAAGCACGTTATACAGCTGCGGCAGTTCGTCGATACTGGTCCTGCGCATGAAACGGCCCAACGGCGTGACCCGCGGATCATCCTTGATCTTGAACACCGGGCCGTCCATCTCGTTCAGATGTTTGACTTCCTCCAGCTTTTCGCTGGCGTCCTTATACATTGACCGGAATTTATAAAGAGTGAAAACACGGCCGTGAAGGCTCACCCGTCTCTGTTTGAAGAACACAGGCCCCGGAGAAGTGATCTTAACAAGCGCGGCAACGGCCAGAAGAAGCGGAAAAAGGACAACGATGCCTGCGGCGGAAACCACAAGATCAATGCTCCTCTTGAGAAACAGATGCCACTCATTTGCGACCGTGGTCTCAAAAGTCAATAAGGGGAACCCGTTGAGATCGGTCTGATTCGCACGCGCTATCTTAAGGTCGAACAGGTCAGCGGCAACGCTCGTCTTTACCCCCTGAAGCTCGCAGGCAGCGATACTTTTCTGGATACGCTCAAGCCATTTCCTCGGGACTACGAACACCACCTCATCGATGACTTCCTCGCGCAGTATCCGCGGGATATCCTTTAAGAGGCCTATGACCTTTATCCCGAAAAACTCTCTGGACACCTTTGACTCTTCATCGTCGACCAGCCCCGTGATCCTGACTCCCCATTCCGGATGTCCCGTGATAAGTCTCACGAACCGCCCCGCGCGCTGGCCGGTTCCCACGATCAATATCCTGCGGTAATTATATCCCTTTTTCCTGAGGTGCCTTGACAATCCCACGACAAACCACTTCTCCATGATCAGAAAGACAGCGCCCAGGACCACAAACATAATAAAAAACAACCTGCTCACAAACTCGATCTTAAGGAAAAAGGTCAAAGCGCCGAAAAAGCCGGCGCTGAAACAGGTAGCCTGGGCTATATCCCACACTATATCAGAAAAGGAACTGGTCCTGAAAGAGCGGTACACGCCGCTGGCGCTGAGCATCCAGCACCATATACCCACACCGAGGAACAACACGGGCATATACTGCCGGAACGCGACAGGCTCGGTGACCACAAGTTCATTCAAGAACAGGTCAAGCCCATAAAAATCATGGAAATGCAGACGCAGGTAATATGCGCACAAAAAAGCTATAGACAGAATGAGCGCGTCGATAAAAATAAGCCCCTGCCGTATCAATCTGTGACGTTCCTTTAACATAATATCCTTAAATTAAAGAAGATTTGTAAAAACCGTCAGCTAAATGCTTCTCACTGACCAGACTTCATTCTACATGAAAAAGGGGAGATTTCAAGAATTTTCAGCCTGACTTTTTTAAATATTTACACTTACCTTTCCACCCCGGGGGTGGCCACCCCCGGGGTGGAATTTTTGGAAAACAAAAAGGGAGTTATTTGGGATAACAAGCTCTTCTGGGTTTAGATATTGCGGACTGTTTTTTTCTATCTGCGAATATGAATTTTTCAGGCTTCTCGCTGAAGTTCACCGCACATTTTACTGGAGTTCAGGATGTCATTCTTGTTTGTTCCGGAAGACATGAAAATGATATCAAAAAGATCTGCTATAAGCTAATTATTGTTAGCCCAAAAAAAGTTATTTTTTAAAACGTTGACAAAATGAATTGAAGGTTTAGAATGATGCTGTTAAGTTGAAATAAGTCTGATGAAATATATTTTCCAAAAAACAAAAAAATAAATAAGAAAAAGAAGATGAAAAAACTAAGGGGGAAAAAGGGTATGTCAAAGAAATTATTTCTACTGGCGGTTCTTGTTGTTTCGGTGGTTTGCTTCTCGGTCAATGCGGC
>QNCM01000032.1 GCA_003644505.1 Candidatus Makaraimicrobium thalassicum
AGTTACCCACATAATCAACAATCACTACTACTGCTGGAGTTTAAGAACTGATTGAAAAAACATAGAAACAGTGTAAACTATGTAACAAGAATAAAGTGTAAACTATGTGCCAGTAAGAACATGATACCGATTCGAACTGAAGGGAGGAGACATGATCCTTGACGAAAATCCAAAAATAACAGATGGGGAAAAATTGCCGTTGGACAAATCCCTGAAAGTATTGAGGTACAGGACCATAAAAAAGAACGCGGGCCTGGGATGGTGGTCGGCCGTAGTGCTCCTGGAAGACCACGAGAAGAAGCAGGTCTGTTTTTACCGCTGGCGCAAAAAGAAGGGGGACTGGAAACGGGATAAAAAGCTTCCATTCAAGAGCAGCAAGGACTGGCTTGTGATAAAGGAGGCGGTTGAGTCTTTTTTGGGGGGGCTGGACGAACAGGAATGAAGGGGGGGGGAATTATGAGGATGGGATGTATTTTTTTGGGTCTGTTTTTCCTGGTTTTAGTTAACACCGTCAGTTTTGCCCAGAGTGCTTATCTGGAGATCCCGGTTTTTCCCGGAGCCAGGGAAATGGAGAATGCGCGGACCTCATATGCAGGGGCGAATATCGGCGTAAAGACGTACGAGACAACGGCTTCATTCGAAAAGGTAGTCGATTTTTACAGGCAAGGGCTGCCGGAAGCCCTGTTCTCTTCGATGGAAGACGAAGAGGAGAAGAACGCAGTATTTCAGATGATCGAAGCGGCGGGTATCAAAGTAGTGACGATCAGCCAGGTCAAAGGGGAGAGGGCTAAGATCAGTATTATGAGACAGTCTTGATTTGCCTTATGAAAACAGGAGGTGGTGGACATGATATCCAAGAATAATTTAGAGGAGATTCTGGTCAAGTATCCGGAACTCATAGAACCAGGGCTTGTGTCCAGGGGCCGTCACGTAGATCTTTACGGCCAGGAGGTCGATATCCTGTTCGAGGATAAGTCCGGAAAGAGGCTGGCTGTGCAGGTTTTAGCCGCGCCGATCAGGGGGGAGCACGTGGGGGAGATGGTTTCTTATCAGAACGCGATTTTGACCGGCGAGGCACTTGATATCAGCGTAATGCTGGTCGCGGATAAAGTGCCTCCGCATCTGCAGACGGCTTTCCGGCACAACGGGGTCACGTGGAAGGAGATCCCCGGGTTTAAAATAAAAGAACATCTGGATAAAAGGAACGACGCGGGAATGCTTGGACCCCCGGAATAATCCGGAGAAAAATATGATTTTCCCTGAAGGATCAAAGAATAAATTCAGAAATTTTGTTACCAGCCGCTGCGGGTTGTATTTTAAAGACCATGACCTGGGAAGCCTGGAAGACGCCATTGTCGAGCGGACAAAGGCCTGCGGATTTGACTCCGTAGAGCGATATTACACCTACCTGACGTATTCCAGCGAAAAGGAAACGGAATTCAGGGAACTTCTTAACCTGTTGACCATAAAGCACACCTATTTCTTCAGAAATGAGCCGCAGTTCAAGGTCTTGAGGGAGAGAGTGCTGCCGGAGATCATCGAAAGAAAAAAGAGAGCGCCCGCAGCGTTAAAGCCGGCGCTGCGGATATGGAGCGCGGGATGTTCTACGGGAGAGGAACCGTACTCTATCGCGATGGCGGTGGCGGATGTTATCAAAGACCTGGATGAATGGAGCGTCCAGATTATCGCCACGGACGCTTCGACTTCTGCGCTTGAGAAGTCGAAGGCAGGCATTTACGGCAAAAGCCCCATAATGCTTGTGGACGAAAGGCACAAAAAAAAGTACTTTATTGAGCAACCCGGGCCCGGAGGCAGGCCGCAGTACGCGGTATGCGATACGATAAAAAAGATGGTCCATTTCAGTTATTTAAATCTTATGGATAAAAAGCTGCCCGGGGGATTCGACATAATATTCTGCCGCAATGTTGTTATATATTTCGAGCTGGAGACGACCATAAAACTGATGGACAGGTTTCACTCGAGCCTTGCGGATGACGGATATCTTTTTATCGGATATTCGGAGAGTCTGCAGTTCATATCGGATAAGTTCAGGATGGAGAACTGGAAGGAGAGTGTTTTTTATCGAAAATCCCGGGAAGCGGCTGTTCCCGGGGGCGGGGTTCCGAGCCCGGCGGCCGGGACCGTGGAGGAGGTTATTGAGGAGATATCAAAAGCGGAACTGGAAGCGGAGAAAAAAGTTGAGTTAAAAAGGCATGTTACACCTCCTGAAAGAATAGAAAGTCTTCTCGTCCAGATCATGAAAGCTTTTCATCTAAAGAGGTATGATGAGGCGCTTTCCCTTATAGATAAGGCGCAGGCGATAGATAACAGCGCCGTTGACACATATTATCTGGCAGCGGAGATCTACGCGAATCAGGGAAAGCTGGATACCGCGAAAGAGAGGCTTCAGGCTGTCCTGGAACTGAACGAGCTTTTCACGCCGGCGTATTATCTGTTCGGTTCCATTTATACGGAAGAGGGGAATTTAGAGAAAGCCGAGAAGAACCTGAAAAAGGCGCTTTACCTGGACGCTGATTTCGCCCTGGCGTATTTCAGCCTGGCCACGGTGTATAGAAAAGAAGGGCGTGTGAATGAGGCGCTCCGCGGGTACAGAAATACCCTGAATGTTTTGTTAAAAGATGTTCCTGATGCTATAATTGCTTATAGTGGCGGCTTTAACTCCGGAACGCTGATAAGCATGTGTAAGAATAATATTGAGAGACTGAAGAAGAGGATCGAGTGAGGTATGGACCTGATAACATTTAAACTTGCCGATAAAGAGTACGCGGTGGATATAAACCAGGTTCATGAAGTACTAAGAGTAAGGGAGGCCGTCCCCGTTCCGGATGCCGCGGATTTTGTGGAAGGAGTGATCAATCTCCGCGGTAAGGTCGTCCCCCTCGTCAGCCTGAGGAAAAAACTCGGATTCAAGGAGTCGGAGTTAAAGAGAGCGAGCCGGATCATAATCGCGCAGAGCGACAGCCATTTCATAGGCGTCATCGTGGACCGCGTGAGCGATGTCATATCGCTCGACCCCGCGGATATTACCCCGCCGGATGAGGTGCTGAAGAAGGCGACATATCTTACAGGAGTCGGGAGGATCGGCGAGAGATTGATCCTTATTGTGGATATTAAAACGCTTCTCTCGGACAGGGAGAAGATAGACATTGAGGAGATGCACGGAAGGGTTGAGATCCGGAAACGCGGATAGACAATGGGAAAAAAGAAAAAGACGATAATAGAAGTCGATGAAAGCGAGCTCCTCGGGCAGAAAGAGGCGAAAAAGACGATACGGGTACTGGCTTTCTGTCTCAGCGGCGAGAATTACTGTATAGACATAAAGGACGCCAGGGAAGTGGTGAGATTTACGTCCGTCGCGAAAGTCCCTAATATGCCTGAATTTATCGTCGGAGTCATAAATTTTCACGGGGAGATCATTTCGCTTATCGATATACGGTATTTTTTCGGATTGGTGGAACCCAGGGGAAAAGAGGATGTAAGGATCATTGTAACCGACATAAAGGGCTCATTGATGGGTATCCTGGTTGACAGGGTAAAAGGCCTCATTGACATCGAAGAGGCGCTTATTCAGCCGCCGCTCGCGACTATTAAAGGCAGACTGGCAGAGTATACCAGGGGCCAGATACAGTTGGATAGGGAGATATTAATGCTTTTGGACCTGGGAAAGATCTTGGGGTGTGAAGAGATGAACGCACTGGAATAAGGAGGAGGGAGAATGGGAAAGACGTTTTTTAAAAGTATAAAGGACAGACTGATTGTGCTCTTTCTGACGATCGCGCTTGTTCCAATTTTCATAATAGGATACCTGGGCTATCAGAACTTTCGGATAGCGCTTGAGAAAGAGACCTTTGCCAAACTGGCAGCCGTGGCTGAGATCAAAACAACCCAGCTTGAAGACTATTTTAAAGAAGGTTTCAGCGATATAGATGTTTTGGCGCAGCTGCCTTCCGTTAAGGCCATTATCTCTTTATCGTTCTTGTTGCAGGAGTTTAGAGCGGCTCCCGCAGCCGGCGAAAAGACCCTTGCCGACTTCATAAAGACACCGGGGTATGACGCGATCAGCAGAAAAATGGGCCCCAGCCTGAGGAATTATAAGGAGGCCAATAATTATAATGACCTTCTTTTGATAGATCGTGACGGTAATATTCTCTATACTGTCGAACGCAGAGTGGATCTGGGCACAAATCTTAAGACAGGGCTGGGCAAAGACAGCAATCTCGCGGGATTGGTAACGCGGATCCTTGAAGGTGAAGTGAGAAGCGGGTTTGCGGACTTTGAACCTTATCCGGCGAGCAATAACGAACCCGCGGCGTTCATAGCCCATGCTATTTACGATGACAATGCCGAGATACACGGCGCGGTGGTCCTGTATGTCGCCATGGGCCCGGTCAATGCCATAATGGGGGAGCGGTCCGGTCTGGGGAAAACAGGCGAGACGTATCTTGTGGGAAGTGATTATCTTATGAGATCCGGCGCGAGGTTTGAGAGGGCGTCGACAGTGCTGAAGAAGAAAGTGGACACCGCGGGGGTGAGGGACATATTTACCAGGAAACCCGTCGAAAGAGGCCCCGGGATCTGCAAGGAATGGATATATGAGAATTATCGCGGGATACCGGTCCTGGGACATAATCATTATTTGAAGGGACTGGGCTGGGCGATGATGGCGGAGATAAACAGGTCCGAGGCGTTCGCGCCGGTGATCAGATTACGGAACGGCGTGCTGCTGCTTATGTTCGTGATAACTGTTACCGTGGTTATCATGGCGGTATTGATAGCGAACAGAATAGCCGGTCCTATCAAACAGTTATCCGGTGTTGCCGGCGAGGTGACCATGGGAGATCTGACAAAACCCATATCAATTGAAAGCAGTGACGAGATCGGCGTGCTGGCGAGCAGTTTCAGGTCAATGGTGGAAAGATTAAACCACGTACTGACCAGGATCAAAGACGCTGCCGGCCAGATGACCTCGTCCAGCGGTGAGATATTAGCGGCCAGCCAGCAGCAGGCGGCAGGCGCAAGCGAACAGTCGTCGGCGATAAGCGAGACGACATCCGCCGCCGGGGAGCTGTCAAGAAGCGCCGAGCAGGTCGGTGATAATATAAGGCTGGTCGCGCAGGCCGCCAATCACGTTCTGGTAGGGATGGCGAGGATGAAGGACGCGATAGGAAAAACAAGCCAGATAGTCACTTTACTGGGCGAGAAGTCTCAGAAGATCGGGCAGATCGCGGAATTAATAGACGATGTGGCGGATCAGACGAATCTGCTGGCTGTTAACGCGGCGATCGAGGCGGCGCGCGCCGGTGAACAGGGGCGCGGGTTCACTGTTGTCGCGGATGAGATGAGGAAGCTGTCCGATTCTACCGGGAAATCCACCAAGGATATAACCGCGCTGATCGAAGTGATCCAGCACCAGATGTCCAATACCGTTATGGCCATGGAGCAGAGTATGTCCAGCGTTGAGGAAGAGGTTCGACTGGCGAAAGAGACGGCTGAGAGAGCGAAAGAGATATCCATGAGCGTAAATCAGCAGATAAGCGGGTCAAAACAGATCGCCGACGCGATGAAGAACATAGATGAGACGATGAAACAGGTTGTTCAGGGCGCCCAGCAATCCCAGTCAGCGGCCAAAAACCTTACCGGACTGGCGCATGAACTTGAAGGTATGGCGGGAAAGTTCAACTTGAAAGAGGAGGAGGTTGATAGCCCCTAGGCGGGACTTTTTCCGCCTCAAAAGGAGTGAAGCGACAGATGCCGTTCGATAAGTCGAAATTCATAGGACAGTTCAAGAGTGAGACAAGGGAGCATATCCAGAAGCTCAATCAGGGGCTATTGAAGCTTGAGAGGGCCCCAGCGAGTAAAGAGCTTCTGGAGGTCCTGATGAGGGAGGCCCATACCATCAAAGGTTCGGCTACAATGATGGGGTATGAGAGGATCACGGATATCGCGCACAGGATGGAAGATGGATTTGAGAAAGCGCTGAAGCAGGGTTTTATGATAGAGAAGGCCCATTTTGATCTCCTTTTTGAATGTTTAGACACGATAGAGGGGCTGCTGGAGGATAAGGTCACCTGGGAAGCGAAAGGGATAAACAGACCGTACCTGGAAGGTTTGTGCGGAAGTGTAGAGAGGATTTTTTCAGGAGAGGTTCCCGGAAAACAGAAAAAAGAGGTAATGAAAGAACGCGGAAAGGCGAAGAAGGAAGACACTATCCCTCCCGTGATATCCAGTGCCGCGGTAGAAACTATTCGTGTCGGGACGGACAGGTTGAATAAACTTATGAATCTTTCAGGGGAGCTGGTTATTTCAAAGATAAGACTGAACGAGCTGGTCAGGTCCCTGGCCGAGAGCACGGGATACCGGGAAGATATAGACAAAAACACCACAGCCTTGATCAGGGAATTACAGAAGGCTGACGAGAATATAGATTTCTCAACGTCCAATATACAGGACGAGGTCATGAATCTCAGGATGATATCTGTTTCTTATCTGTTTAATACTTTTCCGAGGGCTATGAGGGATCTGGCCCGGGAAAAGGGAAAGGACATTGAACTCGAGATAAGAGGTGAAGACACGCGGCTGGACAAGACTATTATCGATGAGATGAAAGACCCGGTCATGCATCTTTTAAGGAACGCGGTTGACCACGGGATCGAAGAGCCGGGGGTACGCGAGGGCAGGAATAAACCTGCTTCCGGCAAGATCATTTTACACGCCTATCAAAAAGGTTCGCAGATCATTATCGAAGTGTCTGATGACGGAGCCGGAATAGACGTTAATAAGATCAGGGAACAGGCGGTGAACAAGGGAATAATTTCCGGGGAGAGGATCGCGGAGATGGCTGATGAGCAGATCTTCCAGCTTTTATTCACGCCCGGGTTCAGCACGAAAGAGCATGTGACTGACGTGTCGGGAAGAGGCGTCGGACTGGATGTGGTCCGTGAAAGGATCGCGAAATTAAAAGGGATGATCGAGGTCGAATCAAAACCCGGTGCCGGCACGAGATTCATCATGAAACTGCCGCTTACGCTGGCGATAACAGAAAGCCTTCTGGTTGTTTCCGGGAGGGAAACATTCGCCGTGCCGATCGACGCGATCGTGGAGACGATCAGGGTAACCCCGAAAGAAATAAAGACCGTAGAAACAAAAGAGGCGATAACCGTGAGGGGCCATATAATACCGCTGATAAGGCTGAATGAAATATTCGGTATTTCTCCAAGAGGCATATCCGAGAAGAAATTTTTCCCCGTGGTCGTAGTTCAGTATGTTGAAAAGAGGGCGGGGCTTCTGGTCGACCGCCTGCTCGGCCGTCAGGAGATAATAGGCAAATCTCTGGGGAAGCCCCTGAAAAAGCTGAAAAACATCGCCGGCGGGACCATCCTCGGGGACGGCAGCATAATATTCATACTGAATATCCCTTCTATCATAGAGTCCGCGGAAGGGGCGGTCGTGAAAAAGCCCGGGCCGGAGCCGGCGCGCCATCCGGCGAAGAAAAAACAGAAAACGATCCTGCTTGCCGAAGACGTTTTGAGCACGGCAATGCTTGAAAAGAATATTCTGGAATCCGCGGGTTTCTCCGTCGTGGTGGCCCGTGACGGCGATGAGGCGCTGAAAAGAGTGAGCCAGGAGAAGTTCGATCTTATTATTACGGATATTTTAATGCCGAAAATGGACGGCTTTGAGCTGACAGAAAGGCTGAAAAAAGACAAATTATATAAAGATATACCGGTTATAATCGTCACCACCAGGGAGGGCGACGCCGATAAACGGCGCGGCCTTAAAGCAGGGGCCGAGGCGTATATCTTGAAGCGTGAATTTACTTCAGAGGGACTACTGGACATACTTGAAAGATTGATAGGATAAAAAAGGGGGAGGTAATGGCGAAGAAGGTATTACTTATCGAGGACAGCCCTATAGACGCGGCGATCGTGAAGGAGCTTGTTGAAAAGGAAGGGATCGAAGTTGAAGTTGCCATGACCGGCGAGGAAGGCCTGGAAAAAGCCCGACGGATAAAGCCGGATCTGATATTGTCGGACCTTGTTTTACCCGGTATTGACGGGTTCGAGGTCTGCGCCCAGCTTAAAAAAGAGGTCAGTTTAAGCGGCACGATGGTCGTTATACTGAGCGTTAAAGATAATCCCGGCGAGATAACGAAGGCATTCAGTGTTGGGGCGGATGACTATATCATAAAAGCGCCTATGCCGGAATTTTTAATAAAGAAGATAAAATTGTATCTTGGGATGAAGTAGTAATTCGTCCGATGCGGGACCGGAGAGGGCTGTGAAAAGGGGAGTGAAACGATAAATGAGTGAAAGGATCCGCGTATTGATCATAGCCGATTCTGCTCTAAGGAGCGAAGCGATAGCGGCTATTTTGAGCTCTGATCCGTCAATTTGGGTTATCGGAACGGCCAGGAATGGTGAAGAGGGACGGGAGAAGGCCAATATCCTTAAACCCGATGTGATCACGATCGAGCTCAAGACGCCTGTGATGCGCGGCCTTAAGGCGATAGAGAAGATCATGGAAGAATCGCCGATCTCCATTATTGTCATCAGCGATATGGATGTAAACGTGACGGTTAAAGCTTTGAGTATAGGCGCGATGGATTTTGTCCTGCTGACCCGGGAGATAGAGGAAATTTCCAGGGACCTGATCGAAAAGGTAAAGATCGCCGCCCGCGTAAAACCCGTAAGGCGCATAAAGGTTAACTCAACTGTGGCAGCCGGGCCGGTCCCGAAAAAAAGCGTATCCAAGGTAGTCGCTATCGGCGTTTCAACGGGCGGGCCCCAGGCCTTGCAGATGATATTGGCCAAATTGCCCTCGGATTTCAATGCCGGTATACTTATTGTCCAGCATATGGCGAATGGGTTCATCGGCGGGCTCGCGGAGTGGTTGAGATCCGGTTCTTTTCTGGATGTCCGGGTAGCCGCGGAAGGAGATATTTTAAAAAGTGCGACAGTATTTCTTGCCCCTGATAATTACAATACCAGGATAACTGATAACGGCATAATAAGTTTGTCCAAAGATACCGGTGGGGCCAAAGGTCATGTCCCTTCGGTTGACATAATGATGAAGTCCGTTGCTGACTCTTTCGGACACGACGCGGTCGGGGTTATTATGACGGGGATGGGCCGGGATGGAGGTGAAGGCATACGCGCCATAAAGAGGACCGGCGGCATAACGATCGCGCAGGATGAGAAGACATCGGTGGTGTTCGGCATGAATAAGGCGGCCATAGAGACAGGCCATGTGGATAAGGTTGTCCCGCTTGAAGAAATAGCGTATAGAATTATCGAGGTAGTATAGTGGAAGGCCCCAGGAAAATCCTTATAATCGAGGACAGTCCTACAGTGTGCCATATGGTAGAAGAAGTAATTGTGAAGAAAGGGTATAAGATCATGCTGGCCGTAAACGGGGAAGAGGGATTAGAGATGGCAAAAGAGGGCCGGCCGGATCTTATTTTGCTTGATATCACTCTGCCGGGGATCGACGGATTTGAGGTCCTGCACAGGTTAAGGCGGGATCCGGAAACTGGATCCATATTGACGGTTATGCTCACTTCAAAGGGGGATACCGGGCATATCAGGCGGGCGATCGAGTTAAAGGCGGACGATTATCTCATAAAGCCGTTCGAAGCTGAGGAGCTGTTAACGTTAGTTAAGAGGTATATATAGAAAGAGAGGAAGATATGGCAAAGAAAGTATTGCTTATAGAAGACAGCCCTTTAGACGCGGCGATCGCGAAGGAATTCCTTGAGAAAGAAGGCCTGGAAGTTGATGTCGCCATGACCGGGGAAGAAGGCCTGGAGAAATCCCGCCGGATGAAGCCGGATCTTATACTGGTGGACCTGGCCTTACCCGGTATTGACGGATTCGAAGTCTGCGCGAGGCTTAAGAAAGAGGCCCGTCTGCGCGATACGATAGTCGTTGTGCTGAGCGTTAAAGATGACCGTGAAGAGATCACCAGGGCATTCGACGCCGGAGCGGACGACTATATCATAAAAATACCGAGACAGGAGTTTTTGGCGAAGAAGATAAAGCTGTATCTCAGCGGCAAATAAGCGCTGGAGAACAAGGGTTGCGGAGGGTGCAAATGGCTAAGCAGATATTGATAATCGAAGACAGTCCCACGGTGCGCAGTATGGTGAAAGAGATGGTTGAAGAAGAAAGGTATGAGGTCGTTCCGGCTGACAGCGGCGAAGAGGGATTGAAGAAGGCGATAGAAGAAGAGCCGGATCTTATCCTTCTGGACATCAGCCTGCCGGGTATTGACGGGTTTGATGTTCTGCACAGATTAAGGCGCGAACCCGGGACGAAATCCATACCGGTGATCATGCTCACTTCAAAAGGGGAGTCCGGGCATATTTTCCGGGCAATGGAATTGAAGGCGAACGATTATATTATAAAGCCGTTTCAAGCCGAAGAACTGCTGAATTTGATCAAGAAATACATATAGAAAAGCGGGCATATGTTTTTAACGCGGACAAAAACACACACTGTCTTTTTTCTTTTTCTGGTTATTTTTGTTTATTTTTTTTCTTCTTCTTGTCCACCCGTTTTCTCATAATCATTCTTTCGACGGCAAGCATCATCACAATTGCCCTGCCTGTATGCTGGAATTTACCGTATGTACTGTTCCTGTCCAGGCTGTTGTGCTTTTGATCCTCCTGGCCGTTATTTATTTTGCCTGCTGCCTTATTGAAAGATGGATATCCAGGCATTTTCACCTCTCGGAATTATCCCGCGCCCCCCCCGGCAAGACAGCGTAACATTCTTTTTTAAGCAAACAAGCGTAAATGAGATTGCTTCGCGTTGCTTTCAGCAACGCTCGCAATGACGGAATGGGCGTCATTGCGAGGAGTCCGTCTCAAGCGGACGACGAAGCAATCTATCCGGAATTAATGTTACAAAGTAGTACAGCAGTTTAATCGAGCATTTCGTTAGGGAAGTGTTACAGGGGGCAAGGTATGAGAAATAATAGTATATACATACCGATATTTTTTATTGCGTTTTTTCTGCTGTTTACGGCCGGTGCTTCCGCACGGGAATCGGTATCGAGACGAGAGCGGAGTGTAAAAAAGGCGGATAAAAGCGCACAGGAGGGAAACAGCGATGAGCTGACAGAATTGAAAAAACAGATCTCAGACATGCGGAAGCAGATTGACAAGATGCAGAAGCGGCATGAGACGGACATCAGAGTCTTGAAGAAGGAAATAAAAAAGCTTACAAAGGCCGGATATGCCGTAAAGAAGGAAGAAGCAGACATTGAGTCATTACGGCGCCTCGCGGAGTCCGAATCCGCGAAGGAAGAAAATAAGGAAGAAGGCGAAGAAACGATATTCACGCACGGCGGACTCGCCCTGCAGGAACTTAATCCGGAAATAAGCGTTACCGGGGATATTGTCAATACCTGCGCGGCTGATGAGGATACGGATCGTTTTGATTTTAACTTTAGAAATCTTGGTATTCATATTGAATCGTATATGGATCCGTATACACGGTTTAAAGCGGCGATCCCCGTTACCACGAGTTCGACTAAAATAGGTGAAGCTTATCTTACCAGATACGGCGTTTTAGATGACGTCAATCTTACCCTTGGCAAATTCCGCCTCTGGGTGATTCGTCGCAGGAACTTGTTTTAGAGGTAACTAACGGTGAAAACGACCGGCTTTTTTCGGGAAATATACTGGGTATACCAACTGCTTTGGGCCATTATAAGAATTACCGTGACCTTTCCAGGGATACTTATCTGGAACTCGGTGTGTCCGGACTTCTCGGCTGGAACAGAGACTGGGATGTGAGCTCGGGCGGCGCGGTCGTCAGCAGGAGGGATTACAGGCATGCCGCTGTTCTCGGCGCGGATTTAACGGTACTCTGGGAACCCACCGGGCATATGAGATACCGCAATCTGGAATGGCGGAATGAATTCTACTGGCTTAATAAAGGTATTTTAGCGGTGGATAATTCCGGCAGGGATACGTTGAACGCGTGGGGCGCGTATAGTTATCTTCAGGCAAAAGTTACGCGTACTCTGGATATCGGCCTGCGGGGAGACTTTTATATGCCTGACGACAAAGATTATGCCGGAATAGCGGGGCTTTCGCTGTCTCCTCTGGCTTATGTCGAAGAGAACGCGTATCAATGGCAGATATGTCCTTACATTACATGGCATCAGAGCCCTTTCGTGAAATTCCGGCTGGAATATGACCATCTGGACGGAAAGAGTTTTTCCGAACCGGAAGATAGAATAATGCTTCAGGCTGTTTTCGCGGTTGGGCCTCACAAACATGAAAGATATTAAAGGAGAAAACTTATTATGAAAAAAATAGGGGTGATTATACTCGCCGTGTACGCGGCAGGATTTTTTCATTCAAACGGTGTTTTCTGCGAAACTGAACTTCCGCTTAAAGTTGTAACGACGCTGCCCGATTACGCTGTGTTTGCCCGGGAGATCGGGAAAGAACGGGTTTCTGTTACCTCTCTCGTGCGGGGCGATCAGGACGCGCATTTTATCCGGCCGAAGCCGTCTTTTGTTACTCAGGTTCGTGACGCGGACGTGTTGATCAGCACGGGGCTGGATCTTGAGTTATGGCTTCCTACGGTCATAAACGCGTCGGCTAACACTCATGTGCGGAGCGGGAATCCGGGGTATGTTTCAGCGGCCCGCGGTATGCGTCTTCTGGAGAAACCGAAGATCGTGTCCAGGATCGAAGGAGGGCTTCACATTTACGGGAATCCGCACGTTACATGCAGCCCTGTTAATATGAAGACCGCCGCGGGCAATATCGCGTACGGATTGATCAAAAATGATCCTGATGGTAAAGAGTTCTATCTGGAAAATGTGGAAAGATTGCTCGATGAGATAGACAAAAAACTGTATGGAGAAAGACTGGTAGAGATCATAGGAGGGGAAACGCTATGCGGCCTTGCCGAAAAAGGGAAACTCATGTCTTTTCTTCAGGAACACTTTTTTGAGGGGGAACCTTTGCTTGATCATCTCGGCGGGTGGATGAAGGAAATGCTGCCCTTGAGGGGCGTTCCTGTTGTGACTTACCACAAGAACTGGATATATTTTCTCCGCCTTTTCGGTTTGGAAGAAGCGGGAACGATAGAACCGAAACCGGGCATACCGCCTTCAGCGCGGCATACCAGAGAGTTGGAACGCCTTATGAAAGAAAAGGGTGTCCACCTTATTTTATCCGCGAATTATTTTGACGAACGCCGTGTGGAAAAGATAGCCGGGAAAACCGGAGCAGAGGCTGTCGTTGTCCCATTATACGTGGGAGGAACTCCGGGGACGGATGATTATTTTAAGCTTGTGGATCACTGGATAGGTAAGTTTCTTGAAGCGGGAGCAAATTCGGGCATTATCGAAGGGAGGTAACGGTTGTGAGAAGATTAGAACATAGAAAAGGGGATATTGCGATCAAATGTGAAAACGTTACCGTTGGCTATGGCCGGAATATAGTGCTGCGCGATGTATCTTTAAATATCCCGCGGGGCAGCTTTATTCCTTTTCTCGGGCCGAACGGAGCGGGTAAAACTACTCTTGTGCGGACAATTCTCGGCTTATTGGAACCTGTCGCAGGGCGGATACATACCCGATTCAAAGTGAATCCGCCGGGATACGTGCCGCAGCAGGGAAAAATAGACCCTCTTTACCCGGTTACCGTCCGTCAGATTATCTCTATGGGATTTTATCCCGTGCTTGGATGGTGGGGCCGGCAGAAAGAAAAACAGAAAGAATTTCTGAAAAAGATATTAAAGGAATTCGATCTACTTGACCATGCCGGCAGGGATTATTCGGAACTTTCGTCCGGCATGAAACAAAAGGTACTTATTGCCCGCGCTTTTGCGAGTGGGGCGGAATGTTTTATCATGGACGAACCCGCGGCCCAGCTGGATGAGCAGTCGGAACTGGAACTGATACAGCGGCTTTTCCATCTGTCACGGCATAAAGGGAAGACGGTTATTTTCGTGCATCACGGGTTTGATCTTATTTCAGAGATGATCGATGCGGTATGTCATGTCGAACACGGCTGTGCTTCGATAATTTCCAGGGACGAACATTTTTCAAGGCGAAGGTATGCGGGGAAAAATACACGCCTCGAGAAAGGAGGGGAGGCACATGGTTGAGAATATCATTGAAATGTTCCAGGTGTTCGGGAACGCGGCGATGGTGGCTTGTCTTGCCGCTTTCTGCTGTGCGGTTCTCGGTGTATTTGTTATTCTCAAGCGCATTGTGTTTATCGGTGGTGATGTTCCTCGCATATCCGTTTGACTGGTCCCGTCTTCCCCGCGACGCTGTGCTTGGCGTAGTTTTTGTGTTAGCGTCAGGTTCAAGCGTCCTTCTTGTAGCGAAAAGCGGATTCAGTCTCGAAAGAGTCAAATCACTTCTCTATGGGAACCTTCTTTTCGCGTCAGCAAAGGATCTCGAAACTATCGCGTTTGTCCTGATACCGGTCGTTGTATGTTTTTTTCTTTTTCTAAGGCCCATGCTGTACTCTTTTTTGGACCGGGAATCGGCGAAGGTCCTGGGCGTTAATGCGGGGCTCTGGGAGATGCTTTATTTTTTCATGCTGGGCAGTTCCGTGGCGGCTTCGTCGAAAATAGCGGGGCCTGTCCTTGTTTTTTGTTATCTGATCGTCGGTCCGTCGGCCGCGCTGCTGGCCAGCAGGAAACTCTGGCTCGTAATTTCTCTGGCGGTTTCGGTAAATATTACCGCGACATTCGGCGGGATGTACTGGTCTTACGTGAGAGATCTGCCCACGAATCAGGTAATTTCCGTATTCAGTTGTATAATCTTCCTCTGTGCCCTGGCAGTGCATATATTCAAAAGTCTGATAAACAAAAGAATTATCTAAAAAATAGTCCAAACATTTTCTTCAGGATATTATGGCTGGAAGGCACCAAAATATTAAAATTTGTTGAAAAGCTGAGTTTAAAAATGCTTGACAGGATAAGAAAGATTTGTTAAGCTTCTCTAACAAAGAAAGCAAAGACTAATTTGAGGAGTTTGAATGAGCGTGAAGGTAAAAAAGGGGAACAAGAAGTTAAGCTCTAATATGGAGGACTATCTGGAGGCTATCGCCGTGTTGAAAAAGGATAGAGGCGTGGCCAGGGTCGGGGATATAAGCCGGCTGGTGAATGTAAAAAAACCCAGCGTTACCAGCGCTTTAAGCGTTCTTTCCGGGAAAGGGCTGGTCGTGCATGAGCGGTACGGCTATGTGGAATTTACGCCAAAGGGAAAAATAATAGCCCGGGGCATCAAGAAAAGGCATGATATGTTTGTCAGATTTCTGGTCGATGTCCTGGGTATCGATTCTCAGACAGCCGCGGAAGACGCCTGCAGGATGGAACACACGGTCAGTTCAGAAACCTTCGAAAATTTGACAAAGTTTATAGAGTTTGTGGATACACATCCGGACGGGGACAGGCCTGAGTGGCTCAAACGTTTCGATCATTATTCAAAAACCGGTAAACGGCTGAAATGTACGATAAAAGAGGCCGGCAGAAGGGCGGAAGAATGAAATAATTTTTACCCAAAAAGTTAGATAAAACTAACATAATTTAATCCATTGGCTGTCCATCCCCGCGGCTTGCCCGGGGGTTCACACCATTGATTGGCACAAACGGACAAATTAACAAAATACATAAAGTCACTACTGTCCGGTTGTTGACAAAATTAGTAAATGGATATTCTGTAACCCTTAATTTTAGCGGGTGTTGATTATGACATAAGGTTTTTGTGTTTCAAATCGATTAATGCAATTTTTATTGCAATCTATTGTATTTAAAGTCGTTAGAAAAACAGATTCAAAGACAACCGGACAGTAGTGACATAAAATAAAAAGAAGGATAGGTTTTAAAAAGGAGGAAATGAAATGAAGGTTTGCAGAATTGTCTCAGTATTTTTAATAGCCGGTGCGGGTTTGGTGTTTTTGCCTGTTCGCGCGCAAGCGGAACCGGCAGAACAGTCAGCCCCGGCGGTGCGGCAGGAACAACCGCTTGACCTGGGGGAGGTGGTTGTTTCTCCTACCAAGACCGAAAGGATGATATCAGATGTTCCCGCGTCGGTAACGCTGATCAAAAAGAAAGATCTGGAACAGAGCACAGCCCGCTACGTTGATGATATCCTGCGGTATCAGGCGGGTATCGAGGTTGATCGTGCAAAAGGAGGATTATCCAGCCCATCCACTTTTGTCCGTATGCGGGGATTTTCCCATCCCCGGGCAGTGGCTGTCCTGAGAGACGGTGCCCCGATAAGCCGCGCGGTATGCGGAGGCACAAAATGGAATGAAGTGCCTGTCAGCATAGTGGAGAAAGTCGAGGTAACCAGAGGTGCCAATTCCTCGCTTTACGGCGCAGGCGCTATGGGAGGGGTCATCAATATTATCACTCAGGATCCGGGAGATAAGCTGGAGTTTATCGTCGACGAAGCGTATGGCACGCATAATACCTGGGAGAGCACCACAACAATGAAGGCTCCGTTAATTGAAGGTCTTGGCTGTGTTGTAAGTTATAATCATCTGCAAACGGATGGTTTTTACCCGTACATCGGAACCGACCCGGTATTCCAGGCCGCTCAAAGGGACAATTATCGTTACAACGATAACCTGTTCGGCAAACTTGTATACGATTTTGACGACGCGACCTCACTCTCTATAAGCCATTCTTACTGGGATGATGAGATAAGCATGGGCAGGGAGCATAATCATACGGATCTTAAAAGAAACAGAACGGTCGCTGGATTTAAAAGAAAAGGTGACTTTTTTGATATCGCCGTTAACGCTTTTTACCTGGACGAGGAATTCGTCAATTATCTGGATCATAAGAGATACGAAGATTGCGGTGAACTGGCCCAGGTCCGGCGCAGGCCGGGTGTTGACGCCGGTTTTAATGTAGCCGTGAATTTTCCTTTGCCCGGGGATCAGGTGTTTACCGTTGGCGGAGATTACCGTTGGGCGAAAATGAAAGATGTGCTGAAAGGTATGACCCGCACCGCGCCGATCCTTGACAAAGATGAAAGTGCCTATGGAGAGCAGCATCGTGCTTCAATATTCTGCCAGGATGAGATTGAGCTGGGGAAATTACTTCTCAGTGTGAGCGGGCGCGGCGACTGGTATAGATCCTGCGACGGGTATCATTTTAAAAGACAGTGGAGGGCAGGGGCCTATCGCATAAGCGATGACAGCCATTATCCTTCAGAGACCGATGCCGCGTTTAATCCGAGGATAGGCGCCGTATACCACGTAACAGATTCCACCGCGTTAAGGGGTTCGATCGGAAGGGCATTCCATATGCCTTACCTGTATTCTCTGTACGCGACCACGGAATGTCCTCCTGGAAAGACAAACGAAGGGAACCCGGACCTGAAACCCGAGTATGTGATCGCCTACGAGGCGGGCATAGACCAGAAGATCGGGGATGATGCTACGGTTCGGTTGACCGGTTTTTATAATGACATAACAGACTGGATGGAAACGTCTTTCAGGACCGCTGTCGGCGGGAAGACGTATAGATGGTCGAACATTGACAAAGTGGCTACTTCCGGGCTGGAACTTGAAGGAGAGTATAAGGTGTTCGGGGATATATCCCTGTTCGCCAATTATACCTATTTATATACCGGGATAAAGAAATTTAACGACCCTCCTGGGGCGGCTCTCGGGTATCCGTATACCGCGGGCGATTATAAAGGGAACGAGCTGCCCGATCAGGCCCAGAATACGATAAATTTTGGGGTTACGTTTGACAACCCTGATATCCTCACCTGTTCTTTAAAGTGCAGGTATGTCGGCGAGCGGTTTGATGATCTGGAGAATACCACCAGGCTGGAGGAGTATTTTACCGCGGACCTTCTGATTGCCAGGAAGCTGACCGAATTTATGGAAATTGCCCTGGAGATCAATGACCTTTTTGACGAAGCCTGGCAGGAAGATGACGGCTGGCTGGCTTCTTCCGGGAGGACATATATGGGCAGGGTTAAACTGATTTTTTAAGTAAAAAACAATCTTGATTTAGCGGGAATGGTGAGGGTGGACTCCCCAAAAAAAACACGATTTAAAGGAGCACAGGATTTGCTGAAGGTAATGGCGAAAAAGTTGATGGTTCTGTCAGCGGCGGTTTTACTGTTCGCATATGCTTTATGCTCCGGATATATCGGACAGGCAGGCGCCGGAAAGGCCGCGTCCGATCTTCCGGTTATCGCCGTCCGTAATAATGAAGGTAAACCGATAAACATATCCATTGAGGATGTGGGGAAGTATCACGGAGATATATGCCCCTGCGTGCTGTTTGCCTATCGCGCGATCCAGTCAGCGGTTGAAAGATTGTGGGCGGATGAAATGCCGTATCGAAGCGACATAAGGATGATAACTCCGTCGACAAGCCCTGGAGCGCGGGATGCTTTTGAGTTTATTGCAAGAGCGGTGACGAGGCCTGAAAGAAGAGGAGATTTCAGGGTTGAGGAGGCCTCTGAGGAAAGTAGACCTGACAGGGATGCTCATAATTTCGCGTATACTTTTATCAGAAAATCCACGGACGAGCGGTTGGAAGTCCGGGTAAAGGATGCCGTTTTTCCGGAAGGATTTCTCCGGATGAAACAAAAGAGGACCTCCCAGGCGCTGTCGCCCTCTGAGCGAGAGAGATTTGAGGAGTTAAAGAGGGAGTTAATGCGTAAAGTTGTGGGTTTGCCGCCGGAGGAACTTTTCACCTTCAGAGAAGTTAACCGGTCATAAGTGTCCAAATCAACGTCATTGCGAGGAGTGAAGTAACGAAGCAATCTGTACAGAATATTATGTTGTATTAATTGGAGTATTTAGGGGAGAAGCGCATGTTTATTTTTTTTCTGAAAGGCGGCCTGTTGATGTGGCCGATTGCTTTTTGTTCGGTGATGGTTGCCGCGATCAGTATGGAACGGTTGTATCATTTTCGCCGGGCAAAAGTGAACGTCCCGGGTCTTCTGACGAGGGTAAGAAAGCTGTTGTCAGAAGGGGATATTCATGAAGCGGAGAAGTTGTGCAGGGAATCGTCAGGGCCTGTCGCCCGGCTTCTCGCGGTCGGGCTGCATATTCACCCCAGGTCCGCCAGAGAACAGGAGAGGATACTCGCCAGGGTCGGTTCCCGTGAATTGAGAAGACTGGGGAAGAATCTCAGAAATCTGGGGATTATCGCGCATATTTCACCGCTTCTCGGATTGCTGGGCACGGTAACCGGGCTGATCCGCGCGTTCATAAAAATACAGGAATTGCATGGGCAGGTCGACGCGGCAGTCCTGGCCGGCGGTATCTGGGAAGCGCTTCTTACTACTGCCGCGGGCATGTCGGTAGCGATACCCACGATCATCGCCTACCATTATTTTGAAGGCAGGGTAGATGATTTTTCTTCTCAGATGAAGGACGCCGTCCAGTATCTTTTTGAGTGGATGGGAGTTGAAAAATCCGCATCAGAGCAAAAGGACATGAAATCAAAAGAGGATGTGGAATATGGACTTTGAAGGGGCAAAGAGAATAAGAGTGCATCTGGATATCGCTCCGCTGATCGATATTGTCTTTTTGCTTCTTATCTTTTTTATGCTTACGGCGAACTTCATCATGCAGCCTGCTATAAAGATAAAACTGCCGGCGGCAAAGACTGCCCGGACGTGCGAAGAGGGAGAGATAATCGTTTTTATTACTGAAGATAATAGAATTTTTCTCAATAAGAACGAGCTGGCTGTCGGTGATTTGAAAAACGCTTTGAAGAATAAGATGGAAAAAATGGAGAAGAGGGAGGTTATCCTTAAAGCGGATGAAAAAATAAATCTGGGACTTGCGGTAAATGTGATGGATATCGCGAGGGATGCGGGCGCGGAGGCCCTGGCAGTTTCTACCGCTATATCAGAGAACCTTCGTAAAGATTACACGGGTCCCGTTTCAGGGATGGATAAATGAGCGGCAGAGGCGGAAATAGAATATTCGGGTTATTTTTTCTTATGTCCCTGGGGCTTCACGGACTTTTGCTGGGTATGCCGGAATCTTTTTTCCATTTCGTTCAGGCTGACATGCCTGAGAAGGAAGAGGTTCTTGTAGAAATACACATTGAAAAGCCGGCCATCCTGCCCAGGATTGACATCATCGGGGAAGAAAAAAAGATGAAGGAAGTTGAAGCGGAACC
>QNCM01000033.1 GCA_003644505.1 Candidatus Makaraimicrobium thalassicum
GTCAGGCTTATTCCGTACAGGACATTAAAGGGGCCCGAAAGCTTGGTATCCGCCGAAGGCGGATTTTCGGGGCCCTTTTTGAGTCCGATTCCCCGCTGGAGGGAATCGGACGTTCCTGGTAGGAATAAGCCTGACAGCCTGGCCAGACGTCTGCATCTTCTCTCTCCACTATTCACTTATTCACTAACGGCTAACGGTTATAACGTCCCCGCTGAAAACCCTTTGAAGGGCCCTGTCATCCGTCCGTATGATCAGAGCGCCCTTTTCATCTATATCCACTGCCAGCCCTTCGACCGCGCGGTGATGCTCCACGACCTTCACACGCTTCCCCAGGACCAGAGACATGGCCTTGCACTCTTCCCGCAGCGAAATAAAACCTTCTTCCCTGGATCTCAAATAGGCGTTCTCGAGTTCTTCCAGCATACACCTGGCAAGAGCGGACCGGTTTACGCGGCTGGAACTCTCGATCCTCAGGCTTGTCCCTTCGGGAGGAAGCTTACCGGAAGGGGTGTTGACGTTTATGCCGATGCCGAGGATCAGAAAATCCACCCTGTCCGGCTGCGCTTTGATCTCCGTTAATATCCCGCACACCTTTTTCCCGCTGATCAGTATGTCGTTGGGCCATTTCATCCCGGCTTCCAATCCGCATGTTTTCTTTATGGCCTTAACAATAGCTGCCGCCGCAATAAGAGTAACCGCGGGTATCTCATCTGTCTCCACTCCGGGACGCAGGAGGAGTGACATGTATATGCCGCCGCCCTTTGGCGACAGCCACTTCCTTCCGACCCTCCCTTTGCCATGCGTCTGGGTCTCCGCGATGACAACCGTGCCCTCCGGCTCACCGTTCTCAGCCAATTCATAAGCCCTGTCATTGGTAGAGTCTGTGCTCTCATAATAAAAAATGGATTTTTTCCCGATCGTCCTTGTATTCAAACCGCTGGCAATGGCATACCCGTACAGTTTATCCGGCGCGGATTTCAACCTGTATCCCAGGTGAGGAACGGCCTCGATGAGATATCCTTCATCACGAAGTTTGTTTATATATTTCCAGGCACAAGCCCGTGAAAACCCCAGTGCGCCTGAGATATCCTCTCCGGAAATGAAGAGGCCCTCATTCCTGAGGAAAAGGCTTATAATACTCTGCTTGACCCCTGATTCCTTCACAACCGCCGTCCCGCTGTTCGTATTTCTTTCGTGGCCAGAAACCCTTATTGCGCAATCCTTAATTTTCCCGAGAAATTGGTATAATCGTTTACCTTTCCGTAACAATCGAAAACCACTATATCGTAATCATAAAACCACACATTTCCGATCACGCTGCTTGGAGCGCCCTGGATCCGTTTAACGTCTCCTTCGCCGGAACCGACGGTAAAACTCACGGGTTCTGCGGGCTGACTGGTATCTTGCCCGGCATGACCGCCGGAAAAATCGGAAATCTGATTCGCCGCAAGATAGCCGCTCTTTATATCTACCTCCGGCACGGGGTAGATCACCCTCACATCCGCTCCTCCGTGATCCTTAAGCCGCTGAGCCATTGCTTCCGCCAGGGTAGTAACATACTCGGCAGGCACATCCAGAAAATCCACTCTCGTTTCATATCCATGAGCCTCGATAAAAGATATGTAGGCTTCTTCCACGGGTGAATTGCTGAAAACCGCCTGCAAAGCTTCATCATATTCCTCTCCGGACACGCAACAGGTCCCGATCCATTCCGCCCGGACAGGATCCACTTCCTTCAGGTCCGCCACCATACCAGCGGTATCCTCATCGGATACTTTCGTAACCGTTCTCATCTGAAATTTACCTCCGTCCCTGTTGGCTATATGATACCTGTTTATCGCATACCAGTTCCCCGCAAAGGCTGTATCCATACAACCCGCCGAGATCAGCATTACAACGAACACGGCCGAAAACGTCTTTCTCACTTCATCTCCGGAGTAATGTCATCCCACAAGCATGCGCGTCAGCGCCCCCACAAGCGGAAGGATGACCTTATCAAAAAGCCCGAGGTACAACAGAGCTATAAGTATGATAAATCCATATCGTTGTAACCGCATAAAACGCTTTGCCAGTTCATCGGGTAAAATCGAAGCAATGATGTTCGCCCCGTCAAGCGGAGGGACCGGTATCAAATTAAACACGCCCAGAACAAGACTGATAATGACCCCTGTGAGCAGGAACGTCCATGGCACGGAATACGGCGGGAATAATCCCATTTTAAAGGGGACCGCAAATACGGCCGCAAGGATAAAATTCGCCGCCGGACCCGCCAGACTCGTAAGCAGCATCCCTTCCTTGGGATTTCTGAAGTTATAAGGATTTACAGGGACCGGTTTGGCCCATCCGAATACTACCGGCGAACGCATTGCAACGAGCAGTAAGGGCAGGATAACAGTCCCTACAGGATCCGCATGGGCAAAGGGGTTGAACGTAAGCCTGCCGGCGTCCCTGGCGGTTGTATCCCCCAGCAGGTATGCCACATACCCGTGCGCCAGCTCATGCACGACAATAGCGATGATAAATACAATGATTGGAATAAGCATATCAGTTCTCCAACAGGCGTTATTTCCTCACTTTATAAACAATAAACCGGCCGCGAATGCCGCCAGCAGGGAAATAGCTGCCGGCGCAGCGAGTTTCCGGAAAAAATCCCTGAATCCCACCCCGAAATATTCCATTGTCACCAAGACACAGGGATGAACCGGCGAAATGATATATCCGATAAATATCGCGAAATACATCACCATAAATGTCAGCGGGGGCATGGCTACCGCCCCGAACTTCGCCTGATAGATCGGGAGCATGATCGAGACCGGCACCTGCACACGGCCGGTAACAACACCCAGTATCGCTCCCACCGCCACAATAAGCACGCTCTTTGAAAGAGGGATCCGGGCGATCACGCCGGCGGCGCCGGAAGCCCTGAATACGTTCATGAATATAAATATCGCCAGGATGATAAGCGCATACCTCCACGGTTTCATCCTCCGGCAGACATAAAAAATATCCTTGCCTCGGAACTTTCCCGCCCAAAAAGCAAGGAGCAGACTGACAAGGACTCCCAGAACAAGCGGGAATTCCCCGGGACACCCTTTCATGAACGACAAAAGCGTGATATGGATAACAGGCGCTGACAACAAAACAACTACGGGCAGCGCAAGTTTCGCGGGATCGAACGGAGAAGCATACGTGATCCGCCCCTTTACCTCCCTCAACAAAAAGACATATCCGATGACAGCCACAAAGATAAAAACCGGGGTTATGTACAGCACCGCGATATAAAGATCGATAGAAGCCATCTTTGCCGCGGGCAGAAGGGCCGCGAGCGGATAGATCATGGTCAACACATGCCGGAACCAGATGTTAATGGCCACCTTGGAGTCTCCCGGCAGGGATCCTCCGGCCTTATTCACCAGAGGGGCTGAAAGTATTGCCCCGCCGGGAACCGGCAGCATCCCCAAAAGCGCAGGGCCTGACATCAGGAACAGCCGTTTTCCTATACGAAGATTATCTACAAGATCGCCAAGAAGGCCCGATCGTTCCAGAGTTCCGCCTATGACCGGGATCAACCCGACGGCGAAAGCAAGCGAAATAATCGACGGATCAGCGAGGACCTGCCATACACACGCGGCCAATCCCGGCAACGGGAGATAAAACAGCCCCAGGGTGATCGCCGAAACAGTGAGCCCCGCCCAAAGACTCCACCTGGCAATCACCACAAGAAGCGTAAAAGTGACGACAAGTCCTATCCAGCCCAAATCAATCAAGCTTCTTCAAATATTTATAATAGTCACCGTCTGTGGTAAGTATTATCGTGGTATTCCCGTCTACTGTGTCGTGATACGTCTCCAGCGTCTTTAAGAACGAATAAAAGTCCGGGTCTTTATTATAAGCCTCGGCATACACGGCAATGGCTTCGGCATCCGCGGTGCCGCGTATTCCCTGCGCTTTTCTGTATGCCTCTGATGTGATCAGTTTCAGTTCTTTCTCCATCTGCCCCTTGATCTCCGCGCTCTTTCCCCTGCCCTCGGAACGGTACTGCTCGGCAGCGCGTTTTCTCTCGGATATCATGCGCTCGTAGACCTTCTTCCTTACATCCTTAACATAATTTATCCGCTTTACGCGCACATCGACCAGTTCAATACCGTACTGCGGAGCAAGTACCATGGCGCGGTCAAGTATCTCTTTCTCCAGCTCGTGACGGCCGATCTTGACCCTTTCCAGCGCTTCCTCGGCAATGGCGATGGTTTTGCCTTCCTCCTTCTGGTCGAGAATGCGGTTGGAATCCCTTATGGTCTCCACCAGGAGATGAGCGGTTATAACGTCCCTGGTAGCCGAGTTGACGATATCATCCAGACGGGCATGCGCGTTCCTTTCACTGCTTACGGACTGCAGGAATCTCAACGCGTCTTTGATCTGCCACCGCGCCGTAGTATCGACCCATATGTATTTTTTATCCCTGGTAGGGATCTGGTTCGGGTCTCCGTCCCAGCCGAGGAGCCTTTTATCGAAATAATGCGCCTGCTGGATAAACGGCAGCTTGAAATGCAGACCGGCCGTTGTTACCGGGTCGCCGACAGGCCTGCCGAACTGGGTGATGACCACCTGTTTTGTTTCAGAAACGACATACACGACCCCTGTCAGGAAAGCGATCCCCCCTATAATGGCCAGCGTTATGAATATATGCAGAAATTTTTTCATTACTCCGTCCCTCCCTTTTGATCAAGCCTTAACAGCGGCAATATCGAAGATTGCTGCGGATCCATAACGAATTTTCTTTCAGCTCTGGGTAGAACCGCCGCCATTGTCTCCAGATAGAGCCTCTGTTTCGTTATATCAGGCGCTTTCTTATATTCTCTCCAGGTGACCAGAAATCTGTCCGCTTCACCTTTCGCGCGATTCACCTTATCCAGGCTGTAACCTTCGGCCTGGCTGACAGTCCGCAACGCTTCGCCTTTTGCGCGCGGTATTGCCTTGTTATAGGCTTCCCACGCCTCATTGATCATGCGTTCGCGTTCCTGCTTGGCCTCGTTTACCTCGTTAAAGGCGGGCTTCACCGTGTCCGGAGGGTTTACGTCAAGCAGCTTTAGCGTGACCACGCCTATGCCGGTCCGGTATTTATCAAGCAGCTTCTGCAGTTCGACCTGCGCCAGACGCGATATCTCTTCTCTCTTTGTGGTAAGGACTTCATCCACGGTATAATTCCCGCACAGCCGCCGCATGACCACCTCTGACATGGCCCTTACATTGCCCAGAGGATCCCTGGTCATGAACAGAAGCTTGACCGGATCACTCACCCTGTACTGGACTATCCAGCGCACATCCAGTATGTTCAGGTCTCCGGTGAGCATAAGCGACTCTTCAGGAAACTGCCGCACCGCGTACACGCTTTTTATCCCGGCTCGGGCGGTCCTGAACCCGAATTCCTCCTTGAATATCTTTTTCACCTTGATAGGCGTCACCTTCTCCACGCCAAAAGGGAGCTTGAAATGAAGACCGGGTTCTGTACCGCGGACATACTTGCCGAACCGCTGGATGACGCCGACTTCATCCGGCCCTATGGAATATATCGTCCCCTGCAAACCGAAAATGATAACCAGCGCTGCGATCATTATGGGGATATATTTGCCATAATCCTTCCCCATCTGTTTTACCTTCTTCGCCTCTTCCCTGAAAAGATCCTCCGGTGAACGAAAATCATCCATCTCCCAACCTCCTTTAAGCCAGATCCTTTAATGATAATGCTATACGCGATATTATAGAATAAATCCTTCGAAAATTCCAGCATTTCCGTCGCTCGTGGCCCTGGCTCGTATCACGTAGACGGGCCACGAGTCACGAAATGGTAGCGGGGGACGGACTCGAACCGTCGACAACACGGGTATGAGCCGTGCGCTCTAACCAGCTGAGCTACCCCGCCTTAAGTTTAAATCCATACGGGCTCTCATTATATTGAAAAGATAATAATTTGTCAATTACAGAACTTCCTCTATCCACCCTCCTCCGGCGACTATCTCACCTTCATAGAATACCGCTGCCTGGCCGGGTGTAGGCGCAAACTGCGGTTCTTTAAACTCCACTACCGCTCCGTCAGTACCACAGGGAGTGACCATGGCCGGCGCCTTTTCCCCGTTATACCGTATCCTGGCCGCAAACTCCCCCGGACTGTCAGGCTTCACCGGTATCAGCCAGTTAACCCCGGATACGCGGATCTTTTCGTTCATCGCGTGGGACTTTTCCCCGACCGTTATAGTGTTGTTCTCAGCATCTATCTTTAACACATACACGGGTCCCGGCGCGGCTATCCCGAGCCCGCGGCGCTGCCCGATGGTATATGACGCTATTCCGTTATGCCTTCCGATAACTTTACCTGAAACATCCAGCATATCGCCGGGCAAAAACGCGCTCCTGTCAAGTCTGCTGAGATACCCGCGGTAACCGCCGTCAGCCGCTGCGAAGCATATATCCTGGCTTGACTTGCGCTGCACCGGCACGAAATTCCGGCTTGCGGCGATCCTCCGCACCATTTCCCCGGCGGATTTCCCGAGCGGGAACCCGATAAAAGGAAGCGCCTCTCTTGAGACATCGCAGAGAAAATACGATTGATCATACCGTTTATCCTCAGCCTCAGACAAATAGCAGACACCTTTGACCTCTACGATACGGGCGTAATGTCCGGTGGCTATCTTTTCAGCGCCCAGTTCACGGGCTTTGCTGAGAAGCCGGCCGAACTTTATCTTACTGTTGCAGAAGATACAGGGATTTGGAGTCCTGCCGCGGGCATACTCATCCGCGAAATAATCCCTGACCGCCTCGCCGAACTCCCTGGACAGGTCAACGACATGATGCGGTATCCCCAGTTCCTCCGCGACGCGGCGCGCGCATTGCACAGCCTCGCGCCACCAGCGCAGCTCCCCTTGTTCCGGCCACGTCTTTATGGTGATCCCTATGATGTCATGACCTTCCCTTTTGAGTTCAAGCGCCGCAACGCTTGAATCCGCTCCGCCGGACATCGCCACGGCCGTCAGCATGAAAATTACCTCCTTACCACGTATCCCGCCGCACCTCTGGAAAAATCTATCGTCTCCCGGCCTTCGGAACATTCCACCACTATTATCTCTACATCCTCCAGAGTATTGGCGAGCGTTATCGCCTTTTCCCTGCCCATGGCCATCATACCCGTGGCCAGCGCATCAGCCTCAGTGCAGGTAGGCGCGATCACCGTGATGCTGGAAGGGACTTCCCTTCCGGGCTTACCAACGGACGGATCGATAATATGCGACAGGGCTTCGCCTGTATCCCTGTCAATAACCACGTTCTCATAATCCCCGCTTGTCGCAACAGCCATATCCCTGACCCCGAGCGTAATAACGACATTCCGCCCCGCCCCGCCTCCCTGGTGCCCTGACACGGGCCTTCTTATCCCTATCTTCCAGACATCGCCGTTCGCTTTGGCCGCGCAATAGATATCTCCGCCGGCATTGATCAGGAAGGCATCTATCCCTTCCCTCCTCAGAAAGCCGGACATCCGGTCAACAATATATCCCTTGGCTATGCCGGAAAGGTCTATCCACACCCCTTCAGGCAGTATGACGGTATCACCCGCCCCCAGGGTAACATCTCTCCAGTCCCTTCCGCTGTATCCGTCGGGGATCTTATCGCGGATGTCCGCGGGCATATTCTTATAGAATCCATTCGCTTTGAGCGCGGGCGCCACTGTTATATCAAATCCGCCTTCCGTTATACAGCTTATTCTCCCGGCAGAGCCGATCAGGGCGAAGAGTTCAGGGGAAACCTTCTGTGTCCCGGCAATGTTAAGCGCATTGACCTCGCTCTCCGGATCAAAAACGCTGAACTTTTTCTCCATCCCGCGCGCATCCTCCAGAAGACCGTTGACAACCTCCACCGGATCTGTCGCCATCTCGGCAAGTTTGACCTGCACGAACGTGCCCATAAGCGATACGGTCCGTGAGTATCCGCCCGGCTTTCCGGCTCGTGAGCAACCGGTGAGCAAAAACACGCCCAGTGCCATACAGATCACCCTTTTCATACCCCCCCCACGATCCATGTTTCTGAATCTAATAATCAGTTTATACATACCCTCAACGTGAGAGTTTAAAGAAGACGCTTACGCCTGGTCAGGCTGTTTGCCCCACTCCTACCAGGGGGCGTAAAATTTTCTCCAGCGAAAAATTTTACTCCGCGATTGCCGCGCAACCCTTGACATTTTTTCAAAATGTCAAGGGACCAAGCTTGCCCGGCAATCAAGGCCCCTGTACGGAGTGGGCCAAACAGCCTGACCAGCTCCCGGTACGACTTCTTCTATAAAAATACTTTGAATAATCTCAGCCAAGACCAGGATAAGAAATATTCATTTGAATAGTTGCATCGAGTGGCTGTTTTGAAGCGTTCTGGACAGGGCATAGGCTGCCCGAGCGGGCTCAGGTTCTGCGAAGGCCAAAGGCCTGAAGGAGAGCGAGGGCAGCCTTTGAGCTCGATTTCCTCGCCGGGGAAATCAAGCGGCCCTGGGAAGAATGCTTCAGAACAGCCACTCGTCAAAGCTAAAATTTCACAAACTTTTCACCTATCCAAGGTTCCTGACCACCCGCCCCATGTCGACGTAGCGCCCGACCATGTCTATTGCCAGTTTTACCTTGTTCTTATCCCTGGACTTGATCTTGACCGTGAGGCCGTGCACCCTGGAAGCCACGTCATATGTGTTAAACCGCGTAGTAAGCGTCGGAATGTCGGTTCTTTTGAGGGCATTATAGATCCGCCGTTTGGGCATAAGCCCGCCTGAAAGTATGAGTCCGGCTATCCTTTTAGGCGTCCTGAAACTCCCGATATGGACCTTTATCAAAAGATTTATGAGATCTTTTCTGTTGCCGGGGGTGATTACAAGGCAGCCATCCTCGAGATACTGCGCCGCCTCTTTCACCTGCATATCGCCGACCAGGACTTTCCTCATCTGTCTGCCGAGGAATTCCTCACCGCACAGTACGTGCATGTCCAGTTCCTCCCTGAAATCCCGCATGGTCGGGATATCCAGCACCTCCACATAGGGGACAACTCCGAGCACCGGGATCCCCAGCCTGTCCAGCCCCTTCCTGACATACCTGTTGATCTTGTCGTATTTACGCGGCAGGACCTTGTTCACAATGACACCGGCAAGCTTAACGCCCTTTTTATCAAACACCGCCTTGTTCAGCATGATCTCATCGATCGGGTTCCCTATACCCCCGGGAGATACCAGTATGACTTTCGACTTAAGCAATTTAGCCACCGCGGCATTTGACAGGTCGAATACCGAGCCCACTCCCGCATGGCCGGTCCCCTCGATAATGACCAGGTCTTTGTCCTCCGCCACATGATTGAACGCCTCTTTGATCCTGCCGGCGGTTTCCAGAGGCACCTTCCCGTCAAGAAACCGCTCGGTGTACCCTCTTTCAACCGCGACGGGAGACATATCACTAAGGGAAAACCTGAATTTGAATATGCGTTCCATCAGGACAGAATCCTCATCGACCTTGTGGCCGTTCTCTATGAGGTACCGCTGCCCTACCGGTTTGATAAAACCTATTTTTTTGAACCGGCTGGCAAGCGTGGCAATAAGTCCCAGGGATACTGTGGTCTTCCCGACATTCTGACGGGTAGCGGCTATGAATATACGCCTGGTCCGCTTTATGCCGAGAATCTTTTCCCAGGTTTCGATATATGAATGCATGGCGATAATTATGGTCTAAAACGAATGTTCATCGCCGGGGAATGAGCCTGATTCGGTCTCATTTTTAAAATCCCTGACCGCCTCCAGTATTGTCCCGCTGATCTTCGCGTACTGTTTCACGAACTTGGGGATAAACTTATCAAAATAGCCTATTATGTCATGCGTGACAAGCACCTGCCCGTCGCAATGCCTCCCCGCGCCTATGCCGATGGTCGGAATGCCGGCGTTGCCTGTGATCTTCCCCGCCAGGGACGCGGGAACGCATTCCAGAACAAGGGCAAAGCATCCTGCCTTCTCCAGAACAGCAGCGTCATCGATAAGCCTGCCCGCGGATTCGGCGCTTCTTCCCTGCACCCTGTAACCTCCCAGTTTGCTGGCAGTTTGCGGGGTAAGCCCTATATGCCCGAGAACGGGTATGCCTGCATCGATTATGGCGCTGACACGGGAACTGACCTCTCTGCCGCCTTCGACTTTCACCGCTTCGCATCCGGCCTCTTTCACGAACCTCCCGGCATTCCGTACCGCGTCCTCATCGCTGACCTGGTATGACATGAAGGGCATATCGCCGATCAAAAAGGCGCGCGTTACGCCCCTGCGCACAGCCTTGCAGTGATGGATCATCTCTTCCATTGTCACACGAACGGTGGAGTCATATCCAAGCACTACCATGCCCACGGAATCCCCCACCAGCACGGCGTCGATACCGGCTGAGTCTATCAGCCGCGCCATAGGGCAATCATACGCGGTAAGCATCGTGATCTTCCCGCCGTTCTCTTTCTTATGTTTGAAATCCAGTATAGTGACCTTATTCTCGGCCATTGTTCTTTCCCTCCGGGCCATGGACTCTGTCAAGTATCTTGGCGACAAGATGGTTCGCCCTTATCGGCATGAAATGCACCCCATCACACATCCCGCGGATCGACGACATGATGTCCGCGGATATCGCCACGGATTCCTTTTCCACATCCGCCGCCTTTTCCAGCCTTTCGACTATGGGTCCGGGAACGGCAACTCCGGGGATATTGGCGTTCATATACCGCGCCATCCTGGCGGAGCGTAACGGAACGATACCCCCCAGCAGTTTCGGGGCGGGCCTTAAATGTTTTATCCCCGCGGTAAATCTTTCGAATACGCGCGGATCGAACACCGCCTGTGTCTGGAAAAAGCGCGCTCCTTCCGCAACTTTTTTTTCCATCTTGATGATCTCCGGCTCCAGGGGATCAGCCCCGGGATTCACCACAGCGCCCACATAGAAACTGACAGCAGTATCGATCCTGTTGCCCGCGAGATCCCGTCCATCCTGAAGTTCTTTAAGTGCATGCAATAAACCCACGGAATCCAGGTCATACACGGCCTTTGCCTGCGGATGGTCCCCCAGAAGCGGATGGTCCCCTGTCATAACCAGAATATTCCGGATACCGAGAACGTATGCCGAAAGGATGTCGGACTGCAGCGCTATACGGTTACGGTCACGGCAGGTGATCTGGCAGACAGGCTCATACCCCCGGTCTTTAAGGAACTTGCTCATCACGATAGGACCCAGCCGCATAATGGAACTCTGCTGGTCGGTCACATTGACGGCATCGACCCTGCCCCGCACGCATGCCAGCTCCTCGAAGACGGCATCGAGAGACACCCCTTTCGGAGGGCCGATCTCCGTTGTCACGGCAAATTTCCCGTTTTCAAGCGCCTTTTTAAATTCAGACATTCTGGTTCCTGTAAGCCCTTAAAACATTTCGTATCAGTATCGATACGGTAACCGGGCCGACACCTCCCGGAACCGGCGTAATAGCCGAAGCCCGTTCGGCAGCCTCGGAGAATTTGACGTCCCCGACGATCCTCCCGTCCACCCTGTTGATCCCGACGTCTATCACTACGGCGCCTCTGGCGATCCAGTCGCCTCTGACCATCTCCGGCCTGCCTACCGCAACGATCAGGATATCCGCTTTTCGCGCATGTTCTGGAAGGTCCCCCTTCTTCGCCGTCCCGATATGACACACGGTCGTGGTGGCCATCTCGTTCAGCATCATCAGGCTCAGAGGCTTGCCCACAATAGCGGAATGCCCTATGATCACAACCTCTTTGCCGTACAGGTCAACGCCCTGGACACGCAGTATCTTCATGATCGCCCCCGGTGTGCATGGAACTATATCCGCCTCTCTTCTCAATATCCTGCCGAGATTATACGGATGTATACCCTCGGCGTCCTTTTCCGGGGCTATACTGGCAACGATCCTGTCATGATCGATATTTTCAGGAAGCGGTTTCTGCACAATAACCGCTGTAACCGTTCTATCCGAGTTCAATTTTTCGATCTCTTTTATCAGCTCATCCTGAGAAATATCCGCGCCAAACTCGCGGGTGCTGAATTCTACGCCGACGAGTCCAGCGGTCTTTTTCTGCATATTCACATATATCTCCGCGTCTTCACTACGGCCGGCCGTAATGGACACAAGTCTGGGACCCCGGCCGGCCGATGAGCTGATCGCCTGGATCTTATCCCTTACCGCGGCATTGATCTGCTCTGCTATTTCTCTGCCGTTAATCGATCCCGCCATGTAACTCCTTTTCCGCGCCATCCATATCATTGTTCATTTCCTCCAGCGCCTTTTCGGCCTTTTCAACGAACGTGCGGTCCTCGATCCGCCTGAGATTGATCTCCACATTGAGACGCGCGGAACAAAAAGCCGCCTTCAGGATATATGCCGCGCATCCTATGTCGGTAGTCAGGTTCCTGTTAGCGCTTTTGGTAAGCTGTGCAGTTATGTCCATGGAGGCATGGCACTGGCGGCATATTTTCATCGGCACTGCGGCCGCGGCGGTATATTCTTTCTGGGCGCTGCGTCCGGACGATATCGCCGACATAAGTTCCCGAAATGCCGCGCAGTCCTCGTCGACCAGTGATAAAAGCTGTTCCAGACTTTCCTGTTGCCGTGACCTGGCCTCTAAAAGCCCCCGCGGCGCGCCTCCGGGGTCACCGTCATTTATACTGTAATTTATGACCATGAGATTGAGTCCCGCGCCCAGCGCCGCAGTGAACGCCGAAGCACTGCCGCCTCCGGGAACTATCCTGCGTTCCGACAGGTCCTTGAAATACCTCTCAACAGTACCCTGCAGATATTCATGCGCCTCCGTCATAACAATCCTTTTGGCTCTCCGGTCTTCACGTCTATGTCAATACCGGTGCCGCGGGGCACTTTGGGCAAACCCGGCATAGTGTTGACCCCCTCACATCTTACCACTATATAGCCGGCTCCTGCCGCCAGATCAACATCCTCTACCATGAGCTTAAAACCCCTGGGACGGCCTTTTTTATTCGGGTTGTTCGAAAGGGAAAGATGCGCCTTGGCCATACATACCGGCAACTGATCAAGCCTGGCTTTTTCCAGCTTCTCAATACTCTCCATGGCCTGCCCGGAGTATTTAACCTCGCTGGCGCCGTACATGGATTTGGCTACCCGCTCGACCTTGCTTCTCAGGTTCATGTCTACGGGGTAAAGGTACCGCAGTCTGGATTTCTCCTGCGCCGCCTGGACAACGGCACGGGCCAGGGCCGTACCTCCGCTGCTGCCGAGTTTATAGACCTCGCTGACAGCCACGCCCTGAACATCAAGAGCCCTGGCGCGCCTGATAACGGCATCCAGTTCCTTCCTGGTATCACTGTCAAACCTGTTAATACAAACCACTACCGGTATCCCGAACATCTTCAGGTTTTCCACCTGTTTTTCCAGATTTGAACACCCCCTGTCAAGGGCGGAAAGATTCTCTTTTTTAAGTTCAGACGGTACAGAATGGCCTTTAAACGCAAAATCGCCGCTGTGCACCTTAAGCGCCCTGACGGAACAATTGATCACAACCACATCCGGCTTGAGCTTTGACTGCCGGCATTTTATATCGATAAATTTCTCAGCGCCCAGATCAGCGCCGAAGCCGCTTTCAGTGACGGTGTAATCCGCCAGCTTCAGGGCTATTTTATCCGCGATAACCGAACTTGATCCGTGTGAGACATTAGCAAAAGAACCCGTATGAACAAAACACGGCGTATGTTCGATGGTCTGCATAAGGTTAGGGGCAAGGGCTTCCTTCATCAGGACTGTCATGGCACCGGCGGCTTTGATGTCTTCAGCAGTGACAGGCTTCCCCGCCTTATCAAAACCCAGGACAATACGGCCGAGACGCGCCCGCAGGTCTCTCAAACTCTCCGCCAGCGAAAGTATCGCCATACACTCACCGGCAGGAGTAATATCCACAGCTGTCTTTCTGCTGACACCGTGAAGTTTGCCGCCGCCGCCGATCACGATATTCCGGAAAGCCCTGTCATTGATGTCCAAAACACGTTTCCATGTTGCGCCGGTCTTGCCAAACCCGTGCGGATCCCCCCAGAAAAGGCTGTTATCCAGGAAAGAAGCGCACAGGTTCTGCGCGTTAGCCACGGCGCATGAGTCGCCGGTAAGATGCAGATTAACCATTTCAGCCGGCAGGACCTGGGAATATCCTCCGCCGGCGGCTCCCCCTTTGATCCCGAAAACAGGCCCCAGTGACGGCTGGCGTATGCAGGAGAAGGCCTTTTTCCCGAGCCTGTTCAGCGCCATCGCAAGGCCTATCGTGTTCACGGTCTTGCCTTCACCCAGGTGCGTCGGAGTGATGGACGTGACCAGGACCAGTTTCCCGTTTTTACGCTTCTTCAGGGAGTCGTTCAGGATATCCGCTGAGACTTTTGCGGCGTATTTTCCGTATCTGGTAAGGTACTTACCCGCAATACCCGCTTTTTTAGCGACATCTTCAATGTTTCTGGGTTTTGTCCCGGAAGCTGCCTTAATGTCATAACTATAGCCCATGGCCTTCACTCCTTTTCCCGTGACCCGCGTCCCGTGACCCGTGTCCCGTATCTGTGTTTTTTTTATTCTTCATGGCTTTGCAAAGGCTTCCGAATGGACCGAATGTCTTGCGGTGGATCGGACAAAGCCCGTACGCCCTGATAGCTTCCATATGCTCACGGGTGCCGTATCCCTTGTGTTTTCTGAACCCGTAGCGGGGATACTTATGGTCCTCTTCCATCATCAGCCTGTCCCTGAAAACCTTGGCGATGATGGAAGCGCACGCGATGGAGATACTGAGATCTTCGCCGCCCACGAGATAAGTCCGGGGCTGGGGAACAGGGATATTCATCCTGCCGTCGATTAAGAGATACTCCGCTCCTTTCCTGAGTTCCGTAACGGCCTTCTTCATCGCCAGAAGAGTCGCGTTATAGATATTCATTCGGTCGATATCTTCCACGCTGGCCGTTCCTATGCCGACATCACAACGTTCCAGTATGTCAATAAACGCGCGTTCCCTCATGCGCTCTGTCAATCTTTTGGAATCGTCTATCCTTTCGGTAAACCCGGTATCGCGGATAATAACAGCACTGGCAACCACGGGCCCGGCCAGAGGCCCCCGGCCGGCCTCGTCAATACCGGCGACCATCCTGTATCCGGATTCCACGGCTTTTCTTTCGTAAGAAAATCTATCCCTGCTGCTATTCTGACTTTTCTTCCCGGACAATTTTCTCCCTGACTTTAGTGGCTCTTTTGCCTTTTCTGCCGCGCAGGTAATACAGCTTGGCGCGCCTGGCTTTACCTCTTTTTCTCACCACGATCTTTTCAACGAGCGGTGAATGCGTTGGAAAGACGCGTTCCACTCCCTCACCGTAGGATATGCGCCTTACGGTGAACGTTTTCCGCACCCCTGGCCCCTTTTCGCCGATAACAACACCGCTGAAGACCTGAACACGCATCTTGTTTTCTTCCTTGATCCTGAAATGGACATCGACCGTATCTCCAATGTCAAACTTCGGCGTCTCCTTCTTTTTATATTTTGATTCAAAGGCCTCTATCTGCTTTTTCATACTATCCTCTCCTTCGTCGTCTCAGCACCCTTAAGCGCGGAGTTCTTCCTTGTCACTGTTTCTGTCCAACAGGTCAGACCGCCTCTGTCTGGTCCTGACCAGGGCCTGTGTCCTCTGCCACTCCCGGATTCTTTTGGGATCGCCGCCGAGAAGCACATCGGGAACACGCATGTCCTTATATTCCGCCGGCCGTGTGTACTGGGGGTATTCGAGAATACCGTTCTCGAACGATTCGTCCACCAGACACTCACTATCGCCTAAGACCCCCGGGATAAGCCTTATGACGGCGTCACATAAGACCATAGCCGGTATTTCTCCACAGGTAAGGATATAATCGCCTATGGAAATTTCCATGTCCACCAGGCTGCGTATCCTCTCGTCGTACCCCTCGTAATGCCCGCATATAAATATTATATGCCCCCGGGAAGAAAGCGCCTTTGCTATCGGCTGGTCGAACTGTTTTCCCTGCGGCGTAAGCAATACTGCCGTCGGCACGACTCCCTTTATCCCTTTTTCCCTGAGTTCTGCAAGGCTTTTATCCACCGGTCCGACCTTCATCACCATACCGGGCCCGCCGCCGTAAGGTTTGTCGTCCGCTGTCCGATGACGATCATCGGTCCATTTCCGAAGATTATGGATGTTGATGTTCACAAGGCCCTTTTCCCGCGCGATCTTGATCATGGATTCATCGAAGGCACCTTTGAACATCTCCGGAAAAAGCGTCAGAATGTCTATCCTCATGGCTTCCGTCTCAAGCCCCGCTCTGCTATATCTCAAGCCGTTTTAGAATACTTTTGACCGTTTCGGACGGTTTCGCGCCGTTCTGTAACCAGTACTCGACCCGGGCCCTGTCCAGGGCAACCTGATCCCTGGCTTTTTTCGGATCGTAATACCCGAGCTCTTCCAGTGCCCTGCCGTCCCGTTTCGTCGACTTCGTCATCGCAACAATACGGTAAAAAGGCCTTTTCTTGGTTCCGAACCTCTTAAGCCTTAGAACAACAGCCATTCTTCCTCCTCTTTTAGCCTGTGCTACTCACTTTCTCTCCAGACCTTCGCTCCTACAGCCGAAAGTTTCTCCTCAATACGCTCATATCCCCGGTCCAGATGGTAAATCCTTGATATTTCCGTGCGCCCTTCTGCTACCAGTCCCGCCAGGACCAAGGCAGCCGAAGCTCTCAGGTCAGATGCCATTACAGGCGCGCCGCTCAGCTTCTCAACGCCTTTTATGATCGACGTCGACCCTTCCAGGATAATGTGGGCTCCCATTCTGTTAAGTTCGCTTATGTGAATGAACCTCTCGGGATATATCTTCTCGGTAACCACGCTGATCCCGTCGCACACGCTGGCAAGGCTCATCATCTGCGCCTGCAGATCGGTCGGGAACCCCGGATACGTCAGTGTAGTAATATCCGTGGCATGGATCCGATCACCGGAGCGATATACATCCATCCCGCCGGGATGTTCTTCCGCCACACCGCCGCATTCCTGCAATTTGTCAATAAGCGCGAGGTTATGTTCCAGCCTGGCATTCTCGAGAAACAGACGGCTGCCTGTCATGACCGCGGCTATCATATATGTGCCTGCCTCGATCCTGTCCGGGATAATGGAATGCTCCGCCCCGCTTAGTTTCTGCACGCCGCGGACCTTGATAGTAGGCGTCCCCATCCCCTTGACGTCCGCTCCCATCGCGGTCAGAAAATTTGCCAGGTCCACGACTTCCGGCTCGCAAGCGGCATCCTCTATGACAGTTTCACCCTCAGCCAGCACAGCAGCCATAAGCGTGTTGGCCGTAGCCAGTACACTCGAACCAAAATGCCCCCCGAGATATATTCTGCTGCCCCTCAGTTTATCAGCAGTAGCGACGATATATCCTTCCTTGATGCGTATGTCCGCGCCAAGGGCACGCAACCCTTTGAGATGCAGATCAATCGGCCTTGGGCCGATGACACAACCGCCGGGAAAGGAGACCCTCGCTTCACCATACTTCGCGAGCAACGGCCCCAGGACAACCACTGATGCCCGCATGGTACTGACCAGTTCATATACCGCGGTCATGCTTTTTATATCGCCGGCGGCTATCTCTATCGTGTCTCCCTGCTGCCGGACATCGCGACCGAATGTGGCCAGGATCTCCACCATCGTGGAAACATCCTTAAGATCGGGCACATTGGAAATACGGCATCTCTCATTTGTCAGGAGCGTTGCCGCAAGGACCGGGAGACAGGCGTTTTTCGCCCCGCTTATCCGGACCGTGCCTGACAACGTCCCCCCGCCCTCTATGATCAGCTTATCCACGTTTCCAGCCTGTGATAACGCGTTCGTAACCGTTAAAATCCCTGAAAGCGGTAATATCCGTAAATCCGGACACGCGAAAGGCGTCCTTCACCTTCTGCGCCTGGTCATAACCGGCTTCCACGGCGATAAAACCACCCGGCGCGAGAAACCTGCCGCTCTGCCCTGCCAGGACATTCAAATGATCCATACCTTCTCTGCCGGCGCAAAGAGCGATCCTCGGCTCTGCTTTTACCCACGCATCAAGCCCCTCATAATCCTTTTCCGACACATAAGGCGGATTTGAGACCACGCAATCAAAAAAATTTTCATATTCGGGGACAAAGGCGGCGAACATATCCGAAACAACCAGTTCTACCCTGTCTTCACGGTTAAAACGCCGCAGGTTTTCACGCGCCACGTTTAAGGCTTCTTCGCAGATATCCGCCCCTATAACCCGGCAATCCTCGATCAGCTTTGTCAGTCCCAGCGGAATAACGCCGGTGCCGGTGCCGACATCGAGTATGACGGGACTTTTCCACGATTTCCCGCGGCACAAACCCGCAGCCACACTGACAAGAAGCTCTGTTTCCGGGCGTGGTATCAGGACCCGGGGATCGACCAGGACGTTCATATCCATAAAAGCGGCCGTCCCCTCTTGATACTGCACCGGGACTGTCTCGGAATACTCCATCAACCGGCCCCCAGCTTCAGTTTCCGGTCTTCCGCGGCAAGGGGCTCAATGATCCCCCCTATTTTGCCTTCCATGATATTCGCCAGATTGTATACTGTCAGGTTGATCCTGTGATCCGTAACCCGGTTCTCCGGGAAATTATAGGTCCGTACCTTTTCCGAGCGGTCCCCGCTCCCGACCTGCTTCCTCCTCTTTTCGGATATCTCCTTCCTCTGCACCTGCTGTTTTCTTTCAAGGATACGCGCTTTTAGCACGCGCATAGCCTTTGTCCGGTTCTTATACTGGCTTCGCTCGTCCTGGCAGCTGACCACAATACCGGTCGGCAGATGTGTTATGCGCACGGCGGAATCCGTAACATTTACGTGTTGTCCGCCGGCGCCGCTTGACCGGTAGACATCTATCTTCAAATCCTGTATTTTTATGTCCACTTCCACATCATCGGCTTCCGGCAGGACCGCGACAGTCGCCGCCGATGTATGTATCCGTCCGCTCGCTTCCGTTTCCGGAACGCGCTGCACCCTGTGGGTACCCATCTCAAATCTGAGAAACCTGAAGACGCTATGACCCTCTACGGAAAAAACTATCTCCTTGATCCCTCCCCTCTCAGACTCGCTTAAGCTCATAACCGAGATCTTCCAGCCTTTATCTTCAGCATACTTCGTGTACATCCTGTAAAGATCCGCGGCGAACAGACCCGCTTCAACACCGCCGGTACCTGCCCTTATTTCCATGATCACGTTCCGGCTGTAGTCCTCGACATCTTCCTCAAGAAGAAGTTCCTCCAGCTCCTTCTTTTTCGCTTCCATGGCTTCCAGGATGTTCTCGATCTCTTTCTTCGCAAGAACGGCATATTCACTGCCTTTGCCTTCCTCCTCGACCATTTTTTCCAGGGCCTCCTTCTCCTTCACCAACGAAAGATAACTGTCATACCCTGTGACGATCTCCTTCAGATCGGCATATTCCTTGGCCCTGATCCTGTACTGCTCGCGATTTGACAAAAGTTCCGGCGAAGAAAGCTCCTTCTCCAGCTTTTTGAACCGCACTTTCTTTTCCCCGAGGTTTTCAAGCATCCTTTCCATGGAATTCTTTAGATGTCACCTGTCTTCTATCCGGTATTTCCCGGCTCATCCGTTTGTCCCGGCTTTCTTTTTTTTATAACGTTTCTGGAAACGTTCAACCCTCCCGGCAGAATCAACCAGTTTCTGCTTTCCCGTATAAAACGGATGGCACTTGGAGCATATCTCAACATGGATACTCTTTTTTACCGAACGCGTATGCACGGTATTCCCACAAGCGCAGACAATGGTCGCTTCTTCGTATTTTGGATGTATCCCCTTCTTCACCTCTGACCTCCCTTTATAAGCATATTATGACTTCTGCAAAACGACAAAATCTATCGTCATTGCGAGGAGCGAA
>QNCM01000034.1 GCA_003644505.1 Candidatus Makaraimicrobium thalassicum
CCGGAGAAAAAGGCGAAACAAAACCCGAACCGGGCCCCGAAGCGAGCCCGCCACCAAGACCCGAACCGAAACCCGACATCCTGAAAGAGCCGCCCTATTCTTTCATCGCACGGGATATCCCCCGCCCCGCAAGCCCCCTCCCCGCGCCTGAGAGCGCTGCGGACGATACTGCCGCGCGGGAAGGTGGGAAAAAAACCGCAGATGAACATGCGGAACAGCCCGTCAAACACGGGAAGCCATGGCTGGTCTCCATACTTATATTTTTCCTGGGCATATCCCTGTGTATATCCGCTTTTCAGTACGTATATTTCAACAGCCGTATATCCGACATAAAAACGAAAGCGTTCTCCAACGCGGAAATCGCCAAGAAAATGATCTCTGAAAGACAAAAAGTCCTGGAGAACTACAATCCCCTGAAAGAAAAAGCCATAAAACTTACCAAAGAAGTCGCAAGCGTGCAAAGCATGTCCTCTGCCCTGAAAAAACAGAATGAGGCTCTTAAGACAGAACTTACAGACACTAAAAACAAACTTCTGGAGCTCCAACAAAAGATAAAACAGTATGCTGACGAGGTCAAAGGGCTGGTCTCCAGAAAAATAGAGTATTATACCGCCTATGAAAACGAAAAAGAGAACAGAGAACAACTTGCTTTTACGATCGAAAAGCTGGAAGACAAGATAAAAAACCTGAACGAAGAACTTGGTTCTATCGACGAGGAATATATGGAAAAAGTGGCGGATTACGTTTATAATATGGCTTTTATCTACGCAAAAGCGGGGATGTTCGATGAATCGATAGAAAGTTTTCTGAGATTTCTTGAGCTGAACAGCGAAGACGCCGATGTCCATTATAACCTCGCGCTCATATATGACCAGGTTAAAAAGGATAAAAATGAAGCTATAAAACACTACGAGGAATATCTGAGATTAAACCCGGACGCTGAAGATCTGTACGAAATCAAAATGAGGATAGCTTCCCTCGAAAGGATCGGCGTTAAAGAATCCAGACCCACTGCTTTCAAAAACTTCACAATAAATCTGGACAAGTTGAAATATTAAAAACCCTATATTTCCGATCCCGCATCGGAACCAGTTTCCGATGCGGGATCGGAAATGAAATGGAGAATAACAGCCATGAGAAGAACGGTTAAATTATACGCCATACTGCTGATAATTCTGCTGGCATGGGCCGATGTTTCCTGCGCCGGCGGCCCTTCAAGAAAACTTGGACGCGGGATAGCGAATACCTTTACGGGCTGGATAGAGCTGTTCATCACGCCGTATGAAAATTTTGAAAAACGCGGCAACATAGCCGAAGGGCTCTGCGGGATACCGGCGGGAATAGCAAAAGCAGGATTAAGAACCATAGCAGGGATATATGAACTTATATCGTTCGCTTTTCCTATTCCCGAAAATTATGACCCTATTTTAACCCCGGAGTTCGTAACGGTAAAACCATTTGTGGAACTTGACGATATCGACGACGAATAGAAAACAAGGAGAGCACCATTGTGAAAACCGGTCTTATTATCGTAACGATTTCCATGCTGGCAGCGTGCATCGCCCCCCCCCTCTCCCATTCCCAGGCTGCCAGCGTGTTAAAAAACGAAATAAGGCAGCTGTATAATGACACCGTGGCTTCCTATGACAGGCTTAAGGATAAAATAAAGAATGCTGAACAAACAAGGCATATTGCAAGGATAAAAAAACAGGTAGAGGACTATTATACCCTGGCCCTCACGCTGGAAAAGCAGGAAAAATATACAAAAGCGGCGTATTGCTGCGAGGAGATCTTAAAAATCACCGACAACATCGAAATAAAACGCTATATCAGAAAAAAGAACAATGAACTCAAAAAACAGGCGATGAAAAGCAAAAAGCTCGCGGTGGCAAGGATCTCGGAAGAAAAAAGGGCACATAAGAAAAAAACGGGCGCGGGAATGGAAGAGGAACAAATAGAACCCAGAATGCGGTTCCTCGAAAAACTTGAGGGGAGAATAAAAAAACTTGAAAGAAGTGAAAAATAACGGGCCAAAAAAAAACGCAAAGAATGCCATGAAAAGCCTCATATTCCATCTCAGGATATGCCTGCCCCCCTGCGTACTGCTCGCCGCGTTATCTTTTCACGCGCCTGTTTATCCGCAAAGCGCGGAGAAAAGACCGGTCTTCCTTTCGCGGGATATAAAGGAACTGGCAAAAAATATTTTTGCCTCGTGTGAGCTCTTCGAAGAAGGTAAAAAACTTTACCAGCAGCATGATTATGCGAACGCGGGGATAAAATTTCAACAGGCACTTGCCAGAGATCCTAAAAATAAAAAGGCCAGAAAATATCTGAAATTATGCAACAGGAGAACGGTGGGCACGCCAAAAAAAACGGAAAAGGGTAAGGAACAAAGAGAACTTGATGAACGGAAACGAAGAGAAACCGAGACAAGATTCCTGCAGGAGCTTGAGCAACGGGTGAAACAGCTTGAGATAGAACAGCGCACAGCGGTTGAAAAAGAAGCAGCAGTATCGAAAAAAATGGAAACAACCGGCGATACCCGCACCGGAGAACAAAGAGACGCTCAAAGGCCGCCGCGGAAAGAAATCTCAGAATTCGAGACCAAAGCGGAGAAAGAAAAAAGAATAAAGAACGCCGAATATCTCATAAAAGAGGGCGATAAATATTACGAACAGCTTAAGTACCAAAAAGCATACAAGCTGTACAAAGAGGCTTTCCAGGCCCTGCAATCCTCAGACTGATAACACCGGACATTTTTTATTTTCGCCATTCCCTGATATGATATTTCCCGGCTCCATTGTCTCTGCCGATAATAACGGAATACCTGTCCACCAGCTTATCGTTAACATAAACATCGGCTTTAAGCTTATAGTTCGCGGACTTAACCCCCACCATGTTCTTGGTTATCAAAGACAGCAGTGTCTGTTGCTCCTTCATGGTAAGAAAAAAGTCTTCAGTGAGAGTGTCAATGATCCCGCCCGGCGACTCGAAAACGCCGTCATCTATCGTGTATTCCTCATCGTCCTCGCCTTTTCTAAAATTCATTATGGACGCGATTACACCCTCTTCCACCCCTAAAGCCTCCAGGACCTCCTCTGAACACGTATTTATGTTCACCTGCCCTTCGCCATATACCGTTATCAGATCTTTTATATCATCGTAATCCTCTTTCTCTATCTCCTCGATAAGAAGAAGTTCTTCTTTCGAAGAAAAAGGCCTGTATTCGGAATTCACTATTTCAACCGCCTTATCCATGTCCATGGAAGGAAGATCCTTCAGGATTAAACTCGGCGCCTTGTTTATATTGATCTTCCGTTCTTCATCTATCAGCGAATATACAACCTTGAGATTTTCGGATTCGTATTCGGACTCCGGGGTGAGTTCATACAGCGTATCATATTCCGGTGTCTCATCCGCCATTCGTTCAAATTTGGACATCAAAATCACCGTATTGACCGACTGCAAAGCCAGAAAATTATTTACTTTCCACCGTGCGAAATGATACGCGGTCCATGAGATCCGGGCAAGCCCTATACCGAAAACAGCCAATATGGTAATAAGCCACAGGCAGATTACCAATACCATTCCTTTTTTTGCCTGAATAATCATATTTATGCGGGGTCAACGTGGGATGAACACGATCCTGCTGTATTCCTTTCCACCTCTTCTGATATCGAGCTTTATTGCTTCCGGGATGCCACTGTCTTCTTCTGAAAAACTGCTGATCCAGCTCGCTATTCCCTCAGTTTTGTCATAAAAAAGATAAGAAAATTCGATCTCTCTGGCGTCAAAAAGTTCAGTTACCTCTTCTTTCATCTCATCTTTCAAGGATTCGCTGAACTTTATAACCTTCCTTAAAAGAGCTTGATGCCCCTTATCGAACTGGTAGGTTATTTCAACGATCTCCGAGCCGGAAAAGTACGGGAAGGAGAGCCCGCTTCTGTCTCCCCAAAAAACGATCCCTTCAAAATCCCGCATATAACCGGCCAGTTCCTTCTTCGCTTTCTCGAAAGACAGAAAAAACCGCCTGTCCTCGATAAAATCTATACTCCTGACCGCCCTCCATATCCTGACTCCGGCGGCGTAAGACGAAAAAATCGTGAACAGGACAATACCTAACAGCGCGGCTATTAAAAATACCTCCACCAGAGTAAAACCCCTATACCTCGATTCCAGCCCGGGGCTGGCCAGCCCCGGGCTGGAATCGGGTGACCTTAATCTCTCTCTAGAATTCATGCGCAAACCCTCTTGCCGGAATAAGGGTCTTCATGACCAGACTCCTTTGTCTGCCGGAAGAACCCCACCTCACTTCCAACCGCACTTCACATAAGCCCGTGTCCGCTTCTGCCTCGCTGCCCTCTTCCCCCTCTTCCCCGGATTCCGAGGCCTCTTCCATCGGTCTCTCCCAGCTGATGATCTCCTGGATAAACGTAAATTTTCTGCCTTCCAGATCAATATCTTCCTCCAGTACAGAAGCTTCAACGCCGTCTTCCGTAATAGCTTCTACCAGGAGAGTATCTATCTTGTCCTGCAGAATACCCACAGCTTGCGTGCTGTTGTATACATGGGAAACAGCTGTGGCGCAAATCGAGAACACCCTGAGCGCCATGACCATACAAACAGAGACAATGACAACGGCTATCATCATCTCTATCATGCTGAAACCTTTACTGGCGCTTAAGAAGGAGGGGGTTTTCATGGGAATAAGACGCAATCACCGGCTCTATTTTTCCCAATTGACGACATCATCATTGGTCCCCGGCTGGCCGTCAGGCCCGGCCGAGTAGAGGTCATAGGTATATTTATTATGTTCCCCGGGATATTTGTAGTAATAGTCCTTACCCCACGAGTCCTTTGGAACTTTTTTGAGATACGGGCCTTTCCAGACGTCACTGCCGTCTTTGTTATCCATCAAATAATCCAGGCTCAGCGGAAATTCGCCCGTATCAAGCTCAAAAAGATCGAGGGCCAGAGGTATATTAACATCCACATCCACCTTGGCCACAGCACTCTTCGTCTGTCTGGTCCTGCCCGTTAACCTGGGCACGACCATGGCCGCCAATATCCCGATTATAGTAACAACCAGCATAATCTCAATAAGAGTAAACCCTTTCCGTCTCATCAGCACCTCCCTTTATAATTATAAAAAGTAGATAAAATGCACGTCCAAACTCGCCGCCATCAGGTTCGTATCCCTGTTTTTGACCTTGAAATCCAGCCTGTCCACCTTCATCGGGTAATCATTATTTTCCAGTTCATAAAAAAAACGGATAATGTCGTTTCCCGATCCTTCTATGTCGAGAGCCACTTTCTGGCGCTTATAGATCTCCTTGGTTTTGCCCTCAGGAGTCTCCGGTTTCATCCTTATCAGAGTGACGCCGCAGCTTTTCGCTATTTCCTCGACTTTCTTCATGATCACCGAAAAAGCATCTTCCTCTGTCCTGCCTATTTCAAGATACGGTCTTATACTGTCAAAAAATTCCGTGATCTTTTCCCTCTGCGAATCCATGTAAAGCAGTCTTCCCATCTTATCTTCATCTGCCTTCACCTGAACGCTTATATTCCCCAGTCTGTCTGAAAAAGGCTGGACAACCAACACTTTTATCAGGAACAAAACAATAAAACCCCCTGCCCCGGCCATCAATATCTTTTCTCTCCTGCCTAATTTTATCATATCATCCCGGTCTTATTTAATATGACACATTATATTGAATTCGTTAAAATCTTTTCCCCGCTTAGCGGTCTTCCGCGAATATCTCAGTTCCACTTTGCCGAATATCTTCGCATTGCTAAGGCCCCTCACGAACTTGAATATCTCTCCCATGTCGGCCCCTTCTCCTATCATGGAAAATTCCTTATTCCGGCTGAACCCCAGCCTCTCTATGGTAATATTCTCCGGGGCTATCTTCGCAAGTTCATAATAATAATAAAGGAAGGAATCCCTGTATTTCATGAAACCCCGTAACGCTTTGATCTTTTGAAGAAGCCTCATAGGGGCTCTGTTCACGTGTTCTATTCTCCTTATTTCGCTCATCAGTCTGTCCAGATAGGCCTGCTGGCCGTAGAGTTTCCCCATAAATCCCAGAAGCAGCAGAACTATAAGATAGATCGTTATCCCTCCGGTCATAAACAGATTTTTTGTCATCGCCCGGACGTTTTTCCGCAGTTTGGCTTCGGGCAGGGCAAAATTGAATCTGTCGGACAGCGGATCCGCGGCAATCCCCAAACAAGCGGAAATGGAAACCCTGCTTAAAATATCATTTATATTCCTGATCTGCTTTAAGGAACTTACCACCCTGACAGGGTCTATCACCTCCACCGGCACCTGGAATATGCTGTTTATGCTTTTCTCCAGTTGCCTGCCGCAGTCTTTTATCCCTGAAATGTAAATGCCGGAAAGGTTCTCCTGCCGCCTGGCCTGAAAGACGACCATGGCCTGCCTGAGTTCCCCCGTAAATTTATGCAGTTTATCCTCTTCTTTCAGTTGGGATCCGCCCACGGCTATATTCTTGCTTGAAAGTATGTGGTCCCCCTTAAAAATAAAAAAGTCCGTAAACTCAGCGCCGATATCGACGCATGCTTTTAACTGCGCCTCCCCGTCTTTTGCCGGTTTTGCGCTGCGAAAAAACCTTAACAGCCCGAAAGTGCTCAGTAAAACGTTTTCCGGATACAGATTCAACTTCTCGAACACGGAAAAATGTTTTATCAGCGCCCTCCGGTGCATTATGCTTAAGAGCACATTGCTGAACCCGACCGAGGTTTTTTCCAGGACCGCGTAATTATGAACGATCTCTTCCCTCGAATAAGGGACCTCCTGGGTGAGGTGCAGGTTTACAATGCTGTCCAACTCCCTGTCGTCTTTTGCCGGGAATTGCAGATTTCTTAAAATAGCTTGATTGCGGGGAATACACAACACAAGCGGTTTGTATTTTTTGAATGTCCTCGCGTCTATGATGGAGGATACGACCTTGACCAGCTCTTCCTGTGAACCCGATTTAAGCGGCCTGCAGACCGCGCCGTTTATCTGCAGATCCTTTAATATGCGTTTTCCCCATAACGCTTTTACGTAATTATTATCTATTTCGAAAATTATCATCGTTTTATCGTATGAACAGGCTCATTTCAAAAATGGGCAGCAATATCGCGATCACTATAAAGCTGAGGATCCCGCCCACAATGAGAATTGCCACGGGCTCGATAAGAGAGGTAACGATTTTTGTAGTGGTCTCTACTTCATCCGCATAAGTTTCCGTCAAATCCGCCAGAATCTCGTCCAATCTCCCGCCGGTCTCTCCCACGGCTACCATTTTAATGAACATATCCGGCAGAAAGGCGCAATTTTTTCTCAGGCTTTCCTCCAGGCTTGAACCGGTAACGATCTGCTCATACGCTTTTTTAAGTTCTTTTTGCGCGGCAGCGTCATCAATAAGCGGGATGGCCATCTTGATCGAATCCAGCATGGAAACACCGCTGGCAAGAAGAACCGACAGGCCATTGGAAAAACGGCAAAGAGACTGGTTATAAATGATATCTTTAACCACGGGTATCCTCTTCTTGAAAATACCGAGCGTTCTTTTCTGCCATGGGGCGCCTCTGGTATAGAACACGAACGCAATAAAGGCCATAAAAAGAACAAGCGATATCATCCAGTACCTGGAAAAGATAAGCGACATATCAAGCAGTATTTTAGTGACAAGCGGCAGGTGCCCGGCGAAATCCTCAAAAAGTGACTTGAGCTTCGGCACAACGAACGTGATTATAAATACTATCGTGGCAAAGCCGACGGTCACCATGACCGCGGGATAAGCAAGGCTCGATATGACTTTTTGAGATAACTTTCTCTCATCATCCAGATATTTTGAGATCTGTTCGAGTGAATAATCAAGCTTGCCGCTTGCTTCTCCCGCTTCAACAATGCTCACATAAAGCGGCGGAAAATGCCGGGGGAACATTCTAAGGCTCTCTGAAAAACTGCGTCCGTCCCTGACCGATTCTATCATCGCGTGTATCATTTTCCTGAACTCTCCGTGCGCGACCTGGTTTTCCAAAAAGTACAGACTCTTGAGTATGGGCTCCTGCGACTTCAGAAGAACCCTCAATTTTTTGGTAAAAATATAAATATGTTTTTTTGATACCTTTCTTCCAAAAAAGAATCCCGCCGGTTTACGGCCAGGGGCCGCGGCCTTTTCTGACAGCTCCCCGGGTTCCTTCTGCACAAAGACCGGGACCAGCCCCATCTGTCTGATCTTGGCGACAGCGCCGTCCTGATTCGCCGCTTCGATCACGCCTTGCACGGTCTTCTCCGGACCTTCTTTCGCTTTATAAATAAATCTCATTTTTCGCTAGACCCTTCGTCCCTCGCCCTTCTTCCTATTCCCCTTCCATTTCCGTCACCCGGAGTACCTCTTCCACCGTAGTAATGCCTCTTTTAACCTTCTCCCAGCCGATATTCCTTAACGTTTTCATGCCCATCTTCGTGGCTTGCGCCCTGATCTCCTGGCTGGAAGCCCTGTTAAGGACCATCTCCTGGATATCTTTATCCATAAGAAATATCTCATAAATAGCGGTCCTTCCGCTATAACCCGTAAACCTGCAGGCTTCGCATCCTTTACCTCTGTAATGTTTTTTAATGGGTATCTTCTGCTCCGCGAAAAGCTTTCCCGCGCTGAACTCGGCTTTGCACTTGTCACATATGACGCGCACCAGGCGCTGCGCGATAAAAGCTTTTACCGCGGAAACAAGAAGAAACGGCTCCACGCCCATGTCTATCAGCCTCGCGACGCCGCTTGTGGCGTCATTAGTATGTATGGTCGAGAAGATAAGGTGCCCCGTTAAAGCGCTTCTTATGGCAAGTTCCGCCGTTTCCATATCACGGACTTCTCCTACCATGATAACATCGGGGTCATGTCTTAATATGCTTCTCAAACAGTCAGCGAACGTTAAGCCGATCTTCGGAGCGACCTGTATCTGCATTATGTCATCCATCTCGTATTCAACGGGGTCTTCTATGGTTATTATCTTGGTATCGGACGACTTTGTCTCCTGGAGGCATCCGTATAACGTGGTGGTCTTCCCGCTGCCGGTAGGCCCGGCGAGAAATATTATTCCGATCGGGAGATGAATGACCTTTTCCAGCGTTTTCAGATCATCCTCAAAAAAACCAAGGTCCGCGAGTTTATAGATCATCTCGGTGGGAAGGATCCTTATGACGATATTCTCGCCGTGCATTACCGGGATCACGGATACCCTCAGATCTATCTCAGAACCATGGAACTTTATCTTTACCCTGCCGTCCTGGGGCAATCTTTTTTCCACGACATCAAGCCCCGCTATTATTTTTATTCTTGAAGCTATCGCGCTGTAAAGAAGCTTTATGTCCTGGGGAAGAGCCAGATCGTACAGTATACCGTCCACGCGGCACCTTATCTTGACCCTGTCCCGGTAACTTTCAAGGTGAATATCCGTAGCCTGCGTCTTGATCGCCGACATCAGTATCTGGTCCACCAGTTTAATGACCGAAGCCTCTCCCGCTAACTTTCCTATATCTTTTACCTTCGCTTCGGAGCTTACTTCCTGCTTTTTCTCTGTAGTGGTCTTCTTCCCCTCGAGTATTTTCTGGACCGTCTCAGCGCCGACGCCGTAATACTCCCGGATCGCTTTCAGTATCTCACCGCTGGGAGCCAGGACAACATCGGTGCTGTATCCCAGAAGTAATTTTACGTCCCCCGCCGACCAGATCTCGTGAGGATCGGATATCGCCAGCTTGAGAACGTCGTTCTCTATGGAAAGCGGCATAAACTTGTAATGCCAGACGATCTTAACCGGCACAGCCTTTATCACGCTTTCGGGGATCTCCATGTCCTTTAAGGTGGGAAAATACGGGATATCGAGCTGTTCGCTTAAGGCCATAAGCAGTTGTTCTTCCGTAATATAACCCAGCTCGATCAGCACTTTTCCGAGAATATTCCCTGTCTTTCGGCTCCTTAACATGGCTGTATTTACCTGCTCTTCGGTAACAGCGCCCATCTTCACCAGTATCCGCCCGAGTTTATCCATCATTCTATCTCCCCTATCATATAAAACTTTTCCGCAGGAGCCCTGTCAAACCTGCCCGATATTATGCCTTCACATCCGTTTAAGGTATCTTCCAGTTCGACAAAGCGTCCTTTCCTGCCGGTATATTCTTCCGCGACAAAAAACGGCTGGGTTAAAAAATTCTGCAGTTTCAACGCCCGTTCGTACAGGACTCTCTCCTGCCGCGATAACTCGTGTGTTCCCACAACCGCCACCAGTTTATGGAGCTCTTCGAACTTCTGAAACACCTTCCTGATCTCACTGGCTATTTTGAAATGTCTCTCGCCTACGATCGCCGGGTCCAGGTACGCCGAAGAAGAAAGTATGGGATCAATAGCGGGATAAAGGCCCCTCTGCACATATTCCCTTGAAAGAACGATTATCGAATCAAGGTGAGAAAATATCGTAACAACAGCCGGGTCAGTCAGGTCATCCGCAGGAACATAGACAGCTTCTACGGCCGTGATGGATGACGCGGCACTGGAGCGTATCCTCTCATGAAACTCGCTGACCTCGGATACAAGCGTCGGTTGATAGCCGGTCTCGGACGGGATCCTTCCCATAAGTGCCGAAAGCTCGGCCCCTGCCTGTGTAAACCTGAACACATTATCCAGAAAGAATATAACGTCCTCTCCCTTCTCCTGCATCGACTCAGCTACGGTTATGCCGCTGAATACCACTTCATGCCTTACCCCGGGAGATTCATTCATCTGCCCGAAGACCAGCGCGACCCTGTCCAGTATCCCGCTTTTCTTCATCTCCAGATAAAGCTCATTACCCTCTCTTATACGCTCACCCGCGCCGGTAAAGACGCAGGCCGCTCCGCGCTTTCTCACGACATTATGTATTATCTCAAGGGTCAGGATACTTTTCCCAAGGGCCGCTCCTCCCAGGATCCCTGTTTTTGAACCGACGACAAAAGGGAATAAAAGATCCAGCATTTTAAGCCCTGTTTCTATTATCCTGTACTCGCGCTTCCTCCCCAGGATCACTTCGTTCTTGCTTCTCGTTCCGGGCCTTCTTATAGGGACCCTTTTTCGTGTCCCGCCGACAGGTCCCCGGCCGTCCAATGGTTCTCCGAACACGTTCATCAATCTGCCATAGCAATCCTCAGAATCGGGCATTGTAATGACCGACCCGAGAGCGACCGTTTCCGAGTTACGCCTTAACCCGATATTCAGGGTAAGACATACACATCTTACGACCATATTCTCCATCTGTTCGATCACTTCCATTATCACTTCCCGGCCGTCCACGGTCCTGGCTTTTATGACCTCGTAGACAGACGGTATCTTATCAGCGCCCTGAAAAGACACATCGACAACAGGCCCTTTAACCGCGATGACCCTCCCTTTCTTTACCGTGTTATCCGTTTTTTTCATATATCTCATTTCTGCAGCGCTTTCGCGGCAAATATCTCTCTTATTACTTTGTCGCTCAAGGCATGGATGGACTTGAAATGCTTAAACTCCAGATCCGCCGTTATGTTACTTAACTCGTCGGAACTATGCTCAAGCTGCATAACCCTCATGGCCCATTCCGAAAGCTTGCTTGACCAGAATATCTTATATATGCTGTCTTCCATCCATAACTTGACCAGGTATTCCATTACAGGATACAGCCCGGGTTCTATAAGGACGTCCGGCGTGCCTTTTGCCTCCTCCCTGAGGTAGGTCAGGATCTCATCACAGGGCAATATTCTGGCCACTTCTATCTGGTGCCTGGTAAAAGACATGAACTTCATATACACAACGTAGAAGGCGCCTATCCTGCCCTTTTTATACAGATCCATAACATAGCCTGATATCTCTCTTATATCGCCCATCTTTATATCATTCTTGACCGGCGGGAAGGACTTGCACTCGATCCCGGTTTCCTCAAGTATGTCTGTGCCTCTCTCCCCAAGCACCATAAATCTGGCGCTGTCCTTCCGGCCGCGGCTTAAGGCGGTATTTACCACATACGTATTGACCTCACCGAGAAAACCTTCATCAGAACAAACCAATAAGAATCCCTCCGGCCTTCCCTTTTTCTCAACAAGAAAAGGACTGTCGCCGGAAACGGACTTCAGCAGGCTGAAACAAGTCATTATCTGCTCCTGTAATTTATCTTCCTGCGGCACGATCGAGGAAAGCCTGCTGAATTCCGACGCCGATATCAGTTTCAGGACATCTATGACGTCTTTCAGGTTCTGATTATATAAAAGATCCTTTTTTATCCGCGCGATCGGTATCATTGTTTAAAGAACTCCTTCAACATCGCGTCAAGTCCTGCCTTGACCTCGTCCGTAAGCGTCTTCCTCGTCTGCAATTCTTCTAACAGGGCAGGATCATATTCTCCCAGGAAACCCAATATGTTCTTCTCGAACTTAACTGTCCACTCCCTGCCGAATTGTTCGAGCAGCCCTTTTTCAAAAGCGTAAAATATCAATATTTCCTCTACCTCGGATACCGGCGAATTCGCTCCCTGCACGAGTATATCAGAAAGCGTCTGGCCTCTGCCGACCCTGCGAACGATCTCCTCGGATACCCTGGTCCGTAATTTTGTCAGTTTTTGCAGTTCCTTGAACTGCGCGTATTCAAGCCTCAGCTTCGCGCTCACTTCCTTAAGAGCCGGGGACTGAACCCTGCTGCCTATACGGGAAACGGATAATCCTATATCCACTGCCGGTCTGAAACCCTCGTTAAAAAGAAACGCGCTCGTATATATCTGTCCGTCAGTCATGGATACCAGATTGGTCTGGATGTAGCCGGTAACGTCGCCCTGAAGCGTATCGGCTATAGGCATGAAAGTCATACTTCCCCCCAGGTCCGGGTCCATCTTGCAGGACCGTTCCATCAATTGCGAATGTATATAAAATATGTCCCCGGGATATGCCTCTCTACCCGGCGAACGGTTCAAAAGAAGCGATATCTGCCGGTATATCCAGGCGTGTCTGGTAAGATTATCAAAAATAACCAGAACATCTTTCTTCCTGCTGTTCATAAAATATTCACCGATAGTCGCGGCTGTGTAAGGCGCCAGATACTGCTCTGTAGAAGAAACGGACGCCGGGGCGGCCACGAACACCGTATAATCCATCGCCCCGTTATTCGCAAGTAACTCTATCAGCTTGACCATGGCGTTATAGCTTCCACCCACCCAGCAGTAAATACATATTACACCCTCGTTTTTCTGATTAAGGATCGTGTCAGCCGCGATCACGGTCTTTCCTGTCTGCCTGTCGCCTATTATAAGCTCTCTCTGGCCTTTTCCGAGAGGGATCATCGTATCGATGATCTTAATGCCGGTCTTCAGCGACTCATCGATCGGGACACGCGACGTGATAGGCGGCGCGTCCCTGAATACCGGGCCGTATTCCGAATGCCCGAGAGGGCCTTTTCCGTCCACGGGACGCACAAGCCCGTTCACTATCCTGCCTGTCAGTTTCCCGGTCACGGGGACTTTAAACAGACCCCCCCGGGACACGACCTTATCACCCGTTCTGACCTCAATACCGCTTCCCATCAAAAGCGCGACCACTTTCTTCTCGTCGAATTCTATGACTACGCCCTGATCTCCCGACGCGAAATCAAGAAGTTCTCCGTAAACACAATTGGGGATACCGTCAATGGTTATAACATCCCTTCTTATGTCAGTTATCTCTCCTGCCTCTGTTATCTCAACCGGAATCGGATTCTTTTTTTTCATAATTCCCGCTATATTTCTTCTCTCAGCTCCAGTACCGCTTTATTCACTCTATACGCGATGCCGCCGTCTATCATGCTTCCTCCTATTTTCAGGATAAGCCCTCCGAGGATACTCTTATCAACGACAAATTTAACGTTTACCTTTCCTTTAGCCTGTTTTTCGATCATTTTAAGTATATATTTCCTGTCCGGAGCCGTCAACTTATCGGCTGTGACTACTTCTATATCTTTATTTTTCCTGATCAATTCACCGACATTGTCCGATCCGAACAGAACCCCTGTAACTTCTTTCGTGACCCTGTGCCTTAATCCTGAAAGTTCATCCTCGGAAAAGACACGTTCTAATATGAGTATGGAAAAATCAACCGCTTTACTGTTCACCATGCGCGTGGCTTCACTTAACACTTTTTCCTTCTCCTGAAGGGCGCTCGCTATTATCCTCTTCGCTTCCTCTTTCGCCTTTACCCTTTCCGAATCCCGCATCTTCTTCGCGGTCTCTTTAGCCATATTTATCAGCGAATCAGCCTGCTTTTCAGCATTTTGTATTTTCATATCATACTCTTCATTCAGCTTTTCAAGCCTGTCGTTAAGTTCTACCTCCTTTTCCAGATTCTCCTTGTCCATTCTCTTGATCCTTCCCATTCCTATCTCTAACTGCCTGTGAAGAAACATCCTCAAAAACAGCACTATTACCACAACGGTCACGCACTGCAATATGATAAACGGCCAGATAAAAGTCGTTGCCATCAATTCCCTCCTTGTATATGCGCCTCGCCTGCGATTCCACGCATTTACACCCCCGGGGGTGTACCTTATTCACCGTAACATATTCAGTACAGCTAAAAGTGAAATTATCGCGATCGCTTCGGCAAATATGAACGCGAGGATCATCGTAATAAGGATCTTGGGTGAAGCCGAAGGGTTCCTCGAAAGCCCCTGGACCGACGCGTATCCTACAAGCGCGATCACGATCGAAGGCCCCAATGTGCTTATAAGCATTACAAATATGAGTGTTAAGCTTTTCATCGTGTGTAATCCGGCGTGGTCCTGGGGTCTGACCCCCTTTTATTACGACAAGATCAAAAGACTGTTCCCCTTGAATCCCGCCAATCCGTCCTTAAGGGGAAAAACTTTGCTCTCTCTTCCCTTTTCCGTCGCCTTTATCTTCACTATGCCTTTCCGCAGCCTGTAAAGAAACGGCTGATGGAAATCAAGCACCGAAAATTCTCCGTCCAGTCCCGGCAATACCGCCTGGTAAGCCTCCCCTTTATATCTTACTTCCCGGCCGCTTAGTATTAATACCCTCATAACTCTTCCGGCATTCACCATTTAACGTTGAAATTCTCCCTCTCGACAATATCCTCATAACTCTTGTTTGTCATATATACGATAAACCTCTCGTTCAGTTCCTCCGCATCCTCGATGCCGTACGCTTTATCCATCGCCCCGTAAAAGGTCTTCCCGTCCCTCATTTCCTTGCAAAATCCCACAAAACGTTTTTTCCCGTACTCCTCCAGAAGAAACATCACCAGCGACGCCGCAGTAGGATAAAAAATATTCGGGACCACTATCTCACCGGCGGCTATCTTCTCCAAATTCGGGACTTTCAGATACAGGCCCTGTTCAACAAGGCCTTTCGTGATCAAAAAATACCTTAACAGGCTGTCTTTCTCATTGGCACAGGCCACTCCTTCGTCAAACCAGAGCGGCGCTTCTGTTTTAAGCCCGATAAATTCCCGGAGCACTATATGACCCAGCTCATGAGGTAGTATAACATCAAAAAAGTCTCCTTCAAAATAAAAAGTGCTGATAAACTTCTTTTTGATGCGGACTGACGCCCCTGACCATTCTGCCCGGCCCGTGTTCTTAATGTACTCTTCCTTTGTCTTATATACAAATACCTTGGCCCTGTTCTCCCACAGCCAGAAATCAAATCTGTTAAATCCGAGCCGGTCTGTTATCAGACGATAATACCGCTCACATTTGCCCGTGAATTCCCTTATATATTTATCTGGTATATCCGGATGGTAATAGAGTATAAAATGCGCGCTTCTGTGTTCCTCCCACTCCCCCTTTGGCATTCCGGCATGGGAAATATCGGAAAAAACAGGCTCCGGGGCGGCACCTGATGCGAGAATAAATACCAACAGGCATAAAACAGCCTTTTTTATGTCTTTGCGCAACGCATAACGTTTATATACGGGGGATGACATTTAATCTTCGGTCCTTCGTTCCTCGTCCTCTATCTCCTGTCCCTCTGTTCCCTCTCCGTTCTCCGCTTCTTCTTCACTCTGTGTCTCAAACGTCGGCACTTCTCCCAGCGTCATCTGCCTCTGCCAGACAACGTAGAAGACAAGGCTTAAAACTCCAAGGAAGAGCACTATCACCCCGATCACTTTCCAGGTAACCTCTGTCGGAACCGCCTTCACCTGGCTTATCAGGGACTTCAAAAGGATCAATGACAGCTCAGCCTCTTTAAATAATTTCAGGTTCTCCCTGTATACCGAAATGTGGACTTCAGGATTGGCCGGGATGACCGACTGTCTCTGCGTGATCCTGTCCAGCTTGTCCTCAATATCCATCACCAGAAACCTTGCCCTGTTGCTGAACTTTGTGTCCCGAAGCGTATAGAACAGCTTTCTCGCTTCCATCCTCAGCCTCTCTACCTTGGGCTCCTTGATCTGCCAGATGTCTTCCATCTCGATCTCGATCTCTTTGCTCTCTTTCGGCTTTAACTTGAACGTGGCGAACACGTAATAACTCCCCTGCTGCGTATCATAAGCCACATTCAGGTCCCCTCTTCGTAATATATGCTCCGGCTTAGCCTCCTTGGGCAGATACGCCTTGAACGGAACGTCCCGGCCCTGCTTCAGCGAGGGATTGATTATTATGGCCTTCAGAATGATACTTCCGTACTCATACCACGTCTGGATCACCGGCTCGTTCGCGACATTATCCATCATCTTCTGGTTCACTTCCATCAAGGCCTTAAGTTCCTGTGTTTTGTTCTTTATATAAACAATATCGTCTTTCTTTTCTTCGGAGACTTCGTATATGTCTTCCAGCCCTAATCCCAGCCCTTCGACTTCGCTTATCTCCTTGATCTGTCCACTGAGTTTGACCAGATTGCCGTGGATGCTTTCCAGGTCAGCACTCCCGCTGGCCGCCTCTTCAACACTGGCGGACAATTTTGCGCTGATATTGGAAAGAGCCATTTCTAAAATGCTGAATTGAGCGTTCATCTTGGCAGCTACATCTTCCAGATCCCCGAGAGCGGTGGTTATCCCAAGTATCGTCGCGACATCGCCGGCCATGCTTTCAATATCGTAACTGTAAACGGTAATAGTCGTAGTATCCATGATCCCCTGCGTCAATTCGGAACAGACAACAGTAAAATCGCCGGTCCCCCATGCAGCGGCGAACGTAACAGGATATTCATAGATACTGACCCCGCTCGTTGCTTCTATCGTTATCTCCTTCATCGCCCGTTTTGCTATCTTCAAACTGTTCGCCGGGCCGTAAACATCGATAAGAGGGGTCAAAGCTGATGCCGCGCGATATTGAATGGTAACCGTATCGCCCGTTTTTACCGCGACCTCGCGGTTCGCGATCCTTGAACTAACATAAGGTTTAATATCAGTAATCACGGATTCGCTGATCTCACTGAGTTTGGCCGGCAGATATTCCTCTCCTGTGGCCGCCAGGATCTTCGCAACGTCGGTAACCGTTGCCCCGATCGCTTCTTCAGTGGTGGTGGCCGCTTCTTCAGCGCTGGTCGCTGCTGTGGCGGCCTGACTGGCCGCCTCTCTGGCTAACGTAACTTCAGCTCCGACACTAGTGATCTGAGTGCTGACATTATCCAGTTCCTCCGCTACCGCGCCTATTTCCGTGGTGGCATCCGCGCGCACGGTAGTTACGGTGAAATATCCGGTCCCACTGTAAGTAATAGTGCTTTGAACGGTATATGTGGTGCTTTCCACTACCCCTTCGGTATAAGTGACGCTGAATATACCGCTGCTAAGCGCCACGTCTGCTGAGATATCCACGTCGTTTATTAAAACCGTGATATCCCCGACAGCCAAACCGGAAGTTACCAGGACACTATCTTCCGTAAGCCAGCTGGTTATGGTTATCGCCTGCTCTCCTGACGTATATACAGCCTCTACGTGCGCCTGATAGGTTTCAGCAGACGTCTGGACTACAGTGGTAACAGTATAGTCGTTCCCGCCGTAGGTGATCACTGCCTCAATGATATAAGTAGCGCCTCTTTCCACGCCATCAATATGGGTAACTTTGAACATACCTGCCTCAAACACGGCACTCTCACTGATAGCTGTTCCATCCGCCGAGATCGCTATATCAGCCGCTACGAGATCCAGCACCAGCGCTTCGTCTCTGGTAAGCCACGCGGTAATATTTATCCCGCCCTCTGTCTCATTCCAGCCGGTGCTTATGCGCGCCTCATATACTGCCGCGCCTGAAGTATGCACAGTGGTCATAGCCGTGTAGTCACTGCCGTCAGGAGCAGTAATGGCAGCCTGGATAGTATAGGTAGTATCATTAGTTATGCCTGTGTACTTTACCGAGAATATCCCTTCACTGAACCCGGCCACACCGGGGACAAACACTCCGCCGCTTACGGCCAGGCTGATATCCCCTGTTTCCAGGTCAGCGGTCTGTAACGTCCCGTCGGCCAGCAGATACGCCACAATGTCTATACCGCCGCTTCCGTCATCAACAGCGTTGACCTGAGTTTCATAAGTTACCGCTTCAGGTTCCGGAGTGTAAACCAGCGCCATGCCAGTGTAGCCGTTTATCTCCACCTGAACGGTAAAAACCGTTCCCAGATCAGCGGTATTAACGCTATATTGATAACTGAATATTCCACTGGACGGGGCGATAGCCGC
>QNCM01000035.1 GCA_003644505.1 Candidatus Makaraimicrobium thalassicum
GGAGCCGGGAGCCGAAAGTGTAAATGTGTAGACCAGGAGCCGGGAGCCGGGGAGCCGGGAGCCGGGAGCCGGATAAAAAAATGGAAATTCAGTTTACTTTTTATACGATAGCGATAGCTATTGCGAAACTTTTTGTTTTGATGCTTATCGGGTATGTCCTTTACCGCCAAAGGCTTATTAACGACGAATTCACCGATATACTGAGCCTCCTGCTCGTCCGCGTGGTATTCCCGGCTCTTATTATCTCGAAGACCATTACGCATTTCAGTTTCGCCGAATACGCCTGCTGGTGGTTTTTACCGCTGGCAGCCATTGTGTTCTCTCTGGCGGGGATGCTGATAGGGGCGGTTATCTATGGTTTTCTGAAGGGGTTTAAGTCGCGGAGAGAGTTCATGTGCAGCTGCGGGTTCCAGAATTGCGGGTATCTTCCAATGAACTTGATATTGTTTTCCTTTGCGGGCGCGATAGGTGACAGGCTGCTTGTCTATATGTTCCTTTTTATACTGGGATTTAACGTCCTGATGTGGTCGCTTGTGCCCCTGTTTCTGTCAGGGAAATTAAGGAGCGGATTTAAGGTGAATGTTTTGTTGAACCCCCCGGTCGTCGCGACTGTTTTTTCGCTGCTCTGGGTAGCGTTCCTGGGCAGGGGAAGTATGCCTCCCCTGTTGATGGATCCCCTGAGCCAGCTCGGCCAGGCCGCGTTTCCCCTGGCAATGCTGACCCTGGGGGCTTATCTTTGCAGGTATCAGGCTCATAAGCCTCAAAAAAAGACGCCGCTTGCTGCCTGCGCGGCCGTGAAACTTCTGCTGTTTCCGATACTCGTTCTGCCGGTGCTTGTATATGTCCCGATTGCTTCTGATTATAAATTTTTTCTGTTTTTACAAAGTATAATGCCTACTGCGGTCTCCCTGGTGGTTATCGGCAGTTATGCCGGGGGTGACAATAAGTTTTTCAGCAGTATTATATTCTATACTCATTTGATCGCGATTTTCAGTATTCCGCTCTGGCTCGCTGTTTTTCGGATATTTATAAGATAGCCCTGCAGATTCCACCCCGGGGGTGTCCACCCCCGGGGTGGAATCTCTGCGTGCTTGACTTATAGGTGCCGATAAGGTATTTTCATTGTTTATGGGATAGAGAAATCAGGGGCTTGAAAAAGGAGGCATGACATGATATTAGGCGCTGTATTGATCCTGAGCGGTATAATGATAGCGTTATATCCACCGCTACTCACGCTTATAGTGGCCGCGTTGCTTGTCACCGCCGGGACGATATTGTTCGTGATCAGTTACAGATATAAGAAGATGGCCCACCACATCGAGGACCCTTTTCTGGATTTTTTTATGAAGCTTTGAGGTAAAGGAGAGGATGGCTATGAGAAAATTGAGAACCAGTGACCTGCGCGAGACATGTGATCCTTCGCTGTTTCCTTTTAAAACTACGGAAGATTATGTATTCGAGTACGAACCCCTGCATCAGGAGAGAGGGGTCAATTCCATAGATTTCGGGTTGAACGTGAAGTCTGACGGCTATAACATATTCGTCTGCGGCGCCACGGGGACCGGCCGCAACACTCAGGTGAACAAAGCGGTCAACGAGATCGCGGCCAGGGAGAAGGTGCCCGATGACTGGATATATGTTTATAATTTTATTCATGAGGATGAACCGATGGCTATAAGCCTTTCGGCTGGCCGGGGTATAATGTTCAAGAAAGACATGGAGGAACTGGTCAGCGAGCTGAAGATCGAGATCCCCAGGGCTTTCCAGAGCGAAGATTATGAAATGCGGAGGCAGGACCTGCTCAAAGAGTACAAGCAGAAAAGGGACGTTACTCTGGAAGACGTCGAGAGCAAGGCCTTTAAAGAAGGGTTTGTGTTGAAACAGTCCGCCACAGGTGTGATCCTTGTCCCGCGCAGCGGGGACCAGCCAATGAGTTCTGAGGAATACGAAAAACTTTCGAACAAGAAAAAAGAAGATACAGAGAAGAGAAAGCACGAGTTGCATATCAAGATCGAGCAGGTCCTGAGCGAAGTGCGTGTTATGGAAAAGGCCGCTAAAGTTAAGATCAAGGAACTGGAAAGAGAGGTCGCGCTTTTTTCCGTTAAACACATAATCGACGAACTGCGCTTCAAATACAGAGAATTCGAGAATATTGTCGAGTATCTGAACCACGTGCAGGAGGATGTGGTAGACAACATAGATATTTTCAGGGGGGAAGAGGAGGAGGGCCAGGCTGTCGTTTTCGGGTTCAAAGGCGGCGCGCCCAAGAAAGACGTGTTCCGTAAATACCAGGTCAACCTGCTGGTGGATCACAGGCATTCCAAGGGCGCTCCCGTGATCAGGGAACCGAACCCGACTTATTATAATCTGCTTGGAAGGATAGAATATATATCGCACTTCGGATCCATGTCAACCGATTTTACCATGGTAGCGCCGGGGGCACTGCATAAGGCCAACGGCGGGTATCTTATTCTTCAGGCGATGGACGTAGTGAGCAGTTTTATGGCCTGGGATGCCCTTAAACGGGTCATTCGGAACCATGAGATCAAAGTGGAGGACATAAACGAGCAGTTCCGGCTGATAAGCACGACCAGCCTCAAGCCGAGGCCTATCCCTTTGGACATAAAAATAGTCATGATCGGCGCGCCGTGGCTGTATCAGATGCTTTATAGATTTGACGAAGCCTTCCGCAAGATGTTCAAGATCAAAGCGGATTTCGATATCGAGATGGACAGGGATGCCGAGAAGGTCAAGAAATATGCCGCTTTTATCAAGGTCAGATGCGAAGAGGAAGGGCTGCGGCATTTCGACAGGAACGCGGTGGCGAAAGTCGTGGAATATGGATCGCGGCTTACCAGTGACCAGGAAAAGCTCAGCGCCCGCTTTATGTACATCGCCGATATACTCAGAGAAGCGGATTACTGGGCCGGACAGGAAAACGCGCAATATATCGACGCCCAGCATGTAGAAAAAGCCGTATATGAGAAGATCTACCGCTCTAACCTGATAGAGGAGAAGATAATCGAACGGATAAGCAAGAATATCCTGATGATAGACGTCAAGGGGACACTCGCGGGACAGGTTAACGGCCTTGCCGTGATCGACATCGGCGAGTATATGTTCGGTAATCCAACGCGCATAACCGCCCGGACCTATATGGGCAAGACAGGGGTCGTTGATATCGAAAGAAGGGTGAAGATGGGCGGCAATATCCATTCAAAAGGCGTGATGATCCTGAATGGATATTTCGGCGAGAAGTTCGCCCAGGATATTCCGTTGAGCCTGAGCGCGAGTATTTGTTTCGAACAGTCATACAGCGGGATCGACGGCGACAGCGCCTCAAGCACCGAGGCTTACTGCCTTTTGTCCTCGCTTTCCGGGGTTCCCATAAAACAGTCAATAGCTGTCACGGGTTCCATGAACCAGCACGGCATGATACAGCCGGTGGGCGGGATAAACGAAAAGATCGAAGGTTTTTATCATGCCTGCAAGATAAAAGGGTTTACCGGAAAGCAGGGCGTGATAATACCGGAACTTAACGTTAAACATCTTATGCTGAAAGACGAAGTGATAGATGCCGTAAAGAAAAAGAAGTTTCACATATGGGCGGTATCCACGATCGACGAAGGGATCGAGATATTGACCGGGAAGAAAGCCGGGAAGAAGGATGGGAAAACAAAGTACCCGGCAGGTACGATCAATCATCTGGTAGAGCGGAAACTGCGGGACTACTCGGAGAAGTTCGCGAGACTCGGTAAAGAGAAAAAGCGCGCCCGCGGAAAGGCCGCGTCCAGAAAGAGAAAAAAAACCGGCACTGGAAAGAAAAAGGCCTGAGTGTCTGAAAAGTTGACAGGCATATGAACATATTACTGGTTATAGGCATAATCATACTGCTCGGCACTATAGGGGGCAGGATATTCCGCAAGTTAAACCTGCCGCAGGTTATGGGATACATAATTATCGGCCTTTTGCTGGGAGAATCTTTTCATGGCTTTTTGAGCGGTCCCGTACTGGATTCTTTCAGGCCCATCACGAGCCTGGCGCTGGGAATCATAGGGTTTATGATAGGCTCGGAGCTTCGCTTTGACCGGTTTAAGCGGTACAGCCGTTCGATATACACCATACTTTTCGTTGAGGCTTTTCTGACGTTTTTTGTGGTCGCGGCTGTAGCTGCCCTTATCACGAAAAAGATCTATATGGGGCTGATGCTGGGCGCGCTCGCGTCCGCCACAGCGCCCGCGGCGACATACAGCGTCCTGGGGGAATACAAGGCGCGGGGCCCTCTGACAACGACAACGCTTTCCATCGTGGCCCTGGATGACGCGCTGGCGCTTTTAATATACGGGTTTGCGAGCGTGTTCGCCAGGGCTCTTATCGTTCATGAGAGCCTGTCGTTCGGCCGCACCATGGGCATGCCGCTGTTCCAGATCGCGGTTTCAGTCCTTATCGGTATCGCGTCCGGATTTGTGCTGCATAATATCGGCGAGAGGACAAGGGAAAAAGAGCGGATGCTGCCGTTCACGCTCGGCACGGTCATACTTGTTGTGGGGCTGTCCATATATTTCAAGGTGGACCCGATACTCGCGTCGATGGTGCTCGGCACCGTGGCCTCGAATTTACAGCCTTCGGAAAAACAGGGGGTGTTCGACGATATAAAGAAACTCAGTTCCCCTATTTTCATCCTTTTTTTTGTCCTGGTAGGCGCGCGTCTTGATGCCAGGATATTGGCGAAAGGCGGTGTTCTTCTCCTTGCCGTGGCTTATATCCTGAGCCGGAGTTTCGGAAAAATGGCGGGCGCTTATATAGGAGGGAAGATCTCCGGGGCGAGAAGTACCGTAACCAGGTACCTGGGGTTCTGTCTTTTTGACCAGGCAGGTGTTGCGGTCGGCCTGTCTATAGCTGTGTTCCACACTTTCAGTTCTCTGGGCGGCGAGGTGCGCCTGGCCGGGATTATGATAATAAGTATAATAACGGCCACAACGTTCCTGTTGCAGCTTGTCGCTCCTCCGCTGATCAAATACGGGATAAAAAAAGCGGATGAGATGAACAGGAACATTACGGAAGAAGATGTTATAAACGCCAACAGGGTCAGCGATGTGATGGACGAGGATTTCTTTGTCATCAGGGAGAACGATAACCTGCATCGGATAATAGACGTCATGAAGAAAAGCAACGCGTATAAGTTTCCCGTGGTAGGCATGGACGGCAATTTCATGGGGGTCATCTCGCTTGGAGAGATACGCGATACGTTTTATGAGGAACAGATGGACATGTTGATCCTTGCCGGGGATATTGTCCGGGAGAGCGACGTTGTGGTGCATGCGAAGCAGGAGCTGAGAGACGCGATGGATATATTCGAGACCAAGAACATCGACTATATCCCGGTTATGAAGGAAAAAGGGTCCCGTAAACTTGTCGGCCAGCTGGAATACCGGAAAGTAGCGCATTTTATAAGCAAGGAAGTCTTATCCCGGCAGCAGGGACTCGAAGTTTAAGCGTGCCAGTTCCGACACCGGGTGTATCGACTCACACGATTCACACCCGGGGGTGTGAATCGGTAAGCCCGGGGCTGGAACTAAGACAGGAGGGTGGAATGAAAAGGGGTTTGGCGGTCGTGTTCATGGTTGGAATCGCGCTGGCGCTTGCATTCCCGCAAGAGGGGAAGTGCCGGGAACAGGAAAACCTTTATGGTATGTTGAGCGGAAAGAGCGCGGTAAAGACGCATGTCTCGGATATCACGGATTCTTCCGGAGGAAACGAAGTGGACGTTATCTTCTTAAAAGAGGCCCTGGAGAATGCTCTGGCCACAAGGCTGACGATCAATTTCGAACTGGTTCCAGGGAAAGAGAACGCGGATATCATTATAGACTGCGATATTACCGAATTTTTATGGACAGCGGAAGACCCTGTTGACAACATCACCGGGATAGCCGGCATTGCCATGGATACCCTTGTTACTGAAAATTACGCCCGTATCCAGGCGGTTTTTAGCGTTACCGATGCTGCCGGCGGTGAACAGTTATGGCGCAGGGAACTTAAAGCGACGCTTACGAGCAAAGATATGCCCCGGCAGAAAAGCATATCCATGGTGAGTGAAAGGCTTGTAAAGATATTCATGCGGGAGTGTTTCAGTAAGACACACGGGGCACGTTAGGGGGAGAGGGCATTGTCCGATAAGGATTACTATTCCGTCCTGGGAGTGAAAGAGGACGCGGCCGATCAGGAAATCAAAAAGGCTTATCGCAGGCTCGCGCTGAAATACCATCCCGATAAGAACCCGGAGGATAAAAGGGCAGAGGAGAGGTTCAAGAAGATATCCGAAGCTTATTATGCCCTGGGGGACCCGAAACGCAGAAAAGAATACGATAATCTCCGCAGGCTCGGCGCGCGCACCGCTGATTTTTCTTCGGCGCAAGGATTTGATTTCTCCGAATTCTTAGGGCATTTTGCCGCCGGCGGAGGCGGGTTCTCCACAGGTTCTGTGTTCGGTGACGTTTTTGACGATCTTTTCTCCGGGGTGAGAGGGACCGGGAGGAAGGGAGGACAGACTTTTTATTATACGGCCGGAGGCCGGCCGCAAGGCAGGATGGAAGAAGCGTATGCCGGGGTTGACACCGATATAAAAGCGGTGCTTCCTGTCCCCGGAGAGCTGGCGGGAAAAGGCGGGGAAGCCCGGTTCAGGCTTTCCAGCGGAAAGAGCATAACCCTGACAGTGCCTGCCGGCATCAAGGCCGGTCAGAAAATGCGGCTGAAAGGACAGGGAAATAAATGCCCGTATTGCGGGCACAAAGGCGACCTGATCGTTACGATAAAGCTGAAGTAATTTCATAATTCTACCCCGGGGGTGGACAGGTTTGACAGGTTTTCCACTCCGGGAGTGGACGGGGTTCTTAAAAAGGGGTTGACAAATTTGAAATATTGAGGCACAATATAGATGTATAGATATACGTCTATATTGTAGGTTTTTCTGGAGAGATCGGTAAAATGGTAGTTTATGATTTTGTAAAGGTATTTAAAGCGCTCGCGGATAAAACAAGGCAGGATATCCTTGAGCTGCTTGGTGAAGAAGAGATGAATGTCACTGACATTTGCTCGGAATTCAGGACATCTCAGCCTACCATATCGCATCATCTCCAGATCCTCAAGAACTGTAATCTGGTGGATTACCGTAAAGAGGGCAAAAATATTTATTATTACGTGAAACAGGAGATAATTGACGATGTATTCGGCAGGGTTGTTCGGAAAATGCATGTAAGGATTATAGAGAAGGAGTGAGGTTTTTTTTTCGGATAATATATAGAAATATGTAAATATTTAAATTTGTAAATATTTTTTGTAATGGTGAAAGGAGGTGATAAAGATGAAGATGTGGCGTTCAAAATCAGAGAGCGGTGTTCCCGCCTCGTATGAACCGCACGATCTCTTTGGAGCGAGTCTGGAGGAGATCTTCGGAGATTTTTTTAGAGACCCGTTCAGTTTAGCTGGATGGGGATCAAAGATCTTTCCGGCACTGGATGTTCATGAGAAAGATGACAGGATAGTGATCAAATCCGAGATCCCTGGAATGGATAAAAAAGCCATAGGTATCCGGCTGGAGGGTACGCGGCTTACCATTTCCGGTGAGAAAAAGTCCGAAAAAAAGGACAAGAAGGATCACTACTATCATGAAGAGAGGATATTCGGCAGATTCCAGAGGACTATAGATCTTCCTCCGGGGATCAAAGCAGAAGAGGTGAATGCTTCTTACAAGGACGGGATATTAACCATTGACATCCCCAGGTCCGGAAAGAAGTCCCAGAAGGGCAGGGATGTTGAGGTCAGGTAACCGGGGGAAAGGGGGCGTTTCTTAAAAACAGGAACGTCCCCTTTTTGTCCATTTCTTCTTCTGCCTTTACCTCGGCCTTTGGTCTGTGATAATATAATATGATTATAAAGGGATGCAACAGACGAAAGGTCGGGTTTTTTATTGGACAGGGTGGATAACGCCATCGCGGATATGATGCGGGCGCGGGCGGTCCTGGCTCCTATGGCCGGGGTCACTGACATCCCGTTCCGCTTGATGGCGAGGAGATTCGGGTGCGCCTTCGCGTCCACCGAGATGATAGATGTCAACGGTATCGTGTACGGGAATCGCAGGACGTTTGAACTGATGGAGAGGGTTCCCGGCGACAGCCCGCTCGGCGTCCAGCTCGTGGGACAGGACGCGGATAAGCTGTTATACGCGGCTGAGATCTGCGAACAAAAAGGGTTTAAGGTCATTGATGTCAATGCCGGCTGTCCTGCCAGAAAAGTGGTAAGAAGCGGGAAGGGAGCCGCGCTCCTGAAGGATCCGCTGAAACTTGCCGCGATTGTCCGCAGGCTCGTAAAGGCGCTCACGATCCCGGTAACCGTGAAGATCAGGAGCGGCTGGGACGAAGAGAACCTGAACTGTATGGAGGTGGCAAAAGCGGTCGCCTCGGAAGGGGCCTCCGCGGTCTGTATCCACGCGCGGACAAAAGAGCAGATGCATAAAGGGAAGGTCAGGCACGACATCACCCGTGCGGTAAAAAAAACGGCCGGTATCCCTGTTTTTGCCAGCGGGGATATCCTTACAGCAGGGGATGCGGCGGATGTTCTGGCGAAGACAGGGTGTGACGCGGTTTTTATAGCAAGGGGGGCGCTCGGCAGGCCGTGGCTTTTCAGGGAGATAAACGCGGGGGCTCTTTCCACGAGCGTGCCCTCGTTCAGGGATATCAAGGATATCATAATCGAGCATTTTTCCCTGCATCTGCGTTTTTACGACGAACAACAGTCCTTGAAAAGAATGTACAAACACCTGGCATGGTATCTGAGGCGGTTCAAGAATCTGGATGCGGTTATGAAGGAATACCGCCGGGTCGGGGGCCTGGAGTCTTTTAGGGGGTTTATGGAACGGTTACGTCTTGACGGTAGAAGATTGGTGGTATGAATGAAAGAGGTCATCCTGGCATCCGCGTCCGAAAGAAGATCCCGGATTCTTTCTGACTGCGGTATCGCTCACCGGGTCATGCCGAGCGGTGTTGAAGAGAGCGTTGATAAGAACAGGCATGTCTCCGAGATCGTGCAGATCAATGCCGCTGCAAAGGCCGAAGCGGCCGCCGGCGCTGCCGGTGGCGGTAACGACTCCGGCAGTGAAGGGCCCGTCGTAATTGGCGCGGATACTCTTGTCGTTCACGGCAGGGACTGCCTCGGCAAACCTGACGGAGAAGACGCGGCCCGGGACATGCTCAAGAGGTTTTCCGGGACCGAAGTTGAAGTATACACGGGTCTTTGCGTTATCCTCCCCTGTGAGGGCAAAAAAGCCGCCGGGTTCGAAAAAAGCAGCCTGCGTGTCGCTTTGTTGACTGACAGCCAGGTTGAGAGGTATTTTCGCCTGCTTGGCCCGTATGACAAGGCGGGCGGGTTTTCCATCGAAGGCGTGGGGTCGCTGCTGTTCGACAATATCAGAGGATCGTATTTCAATATCCTCGGACTGCCGATGATAAAGCTCAGGGAGCTGTTCGAACAGGCAGGACTGGATATTCTGGATCATATAGGGAAGTGAAAACGCATTATACTATTCCATTTTTTATCCTGCACAAAGGCTGTCCCCACCAGTGCGTGTTTTGCGACCAAAGAAAGATAACCGGCCGGCGGATGGCCGCTCCGGCGGAGGTCCCGGAAAGGATCGAACGGTACCTTGAAACTGTCCCGTCCGCGGGCGCGGCCGTGGAAGTGGGGTTCTTCGGGGGGACATTCACAGGGTTGCCCATGGAACTTCAGGACAGTTTTCTCGGTCCTGTGCGAAAGTATATCGACAGCGGACGGATCCGCGGAATAAGGCTGTCCACCCGCCCGGATTTTATCAATGAAGACATACTTACTTTTCTAAAGGGCCGGGGCGTTGTATGCATTGAGCTTGGCGTGCAGTCCATGTCCGACAGGGTCCTGTCCGCCGCTAAAAGAGGGCATACGGCAGAGGATACCGAACGGGCGTCCCGCATGATAACCCGCGCGGGGTTTATGCTCGGTCACCAGATGATGCTGGGGCTCCCTTCCAGCTCAGCGGATGACGAGTATTTTACCGCCCGGCGCGCGAAAGAACTGGGAGCGGCCCAGGTGCGGATCTATCCGGTGCTGGTCATGAAAGGGACGGAACTGGCCCGGCAGATGGATGACAACCGGTATGTCCCTCTTGCTGAAGAAGAGGCTGTCCTGCGCTGCGCGCGGCTTATCCTGTATTTTGAGTCCAGGGGCATCAGGGTCATCCGGTGCGGGCTGCATCCTTCTGAAGGCCTGTTAAGCGGGGACGATCTCGCGGCCGGGCCTTTTCACCAGGCCTTCAGGCTGAAAGCCGAAGGCCGCATCTTTTCGTTCATGCTGGATCATGTTTCCCGGGAAGCCGCGCGGGAGGACAACGTCATATACCTCTCTTTCAACCCGAAAGATGAAGCCGGGATCTTCGGATTCGAGCGAGAAAACTTCTCAAAGATAGAAAGGATATGCGGCCGGGACAGGGACCGCTTCAGAAGAGACGAAGATATCCCGAGAGGATGCCTTCTGATCGCTGAAAAAGGAAGAATGTTTCTCCTGGACAGGAAAACAATAGCGGACAGCGTCCTTCCTGAATGTCTGCGCGATTAGCATTTTCGATGCGGGATCGGCCGATCCCGCATCGAAAGGACGGCAGGATCATGGTCATTATTCATGATAAAAGACTGCCTGCTGAATACAGGCAGGCGCTGTTGGACGGGGTCAAAGGGGTCACGCTGTTTCCTTTCGGGGGGATGCATGCTTCCGGCGCCGGCACAGAGGTGTATGAGTCTGTGTCGTGTCATCCCGATATATATTTTTTTCAGCTTGACGAGCGGACCGTTATACACGCTCCCGGGCTACCGGAGGAGCTGCTCCGGTCCCTGAAAGAGGCCGGGGTGGAACTTATCAGGGGAGAAGGGGACCCGCACGGTCCTTATCCCCACACAGCCCGGTATAACGCGGCGCGCGTCGGGAATTTTATATTCCACAATTTGAGTTATACCGATCCCTTTATACTTGACGCGGCGCGCGAAAGAGGATTGAGATCCGTGAATGTCGCCCAGGGATACGCCCGTTGTTCCGTCCTGTCGGTCAATGACAGGACGATCATAACGGCTGATAAGGGTATTGCCGCAGCTGCCGGCGCGGAGAATATGGATGTCCTGCTTTTATCCCCCGGTTCGGTTCTTCTCCCGGGTGAAAAATATGGGTTTATCGGGGGCGCCGGCGGAAGAGCGCCCGACGGAACCGTTATTTTGCTCGGGGACCCGGGGTTACATCCCGAAGCCTCTGAAATAAAGGGCTTTTTAGACGAGCATGCCGCTGGCCGTGTTTTCCTGGAAGGTATGCCCGTTTATGACGCCGGCGGGCTCATGATTTTTGACTGAAAAAACAGGAGCTTTTGCTTTACAGACCGGCTTTTTTAAGGGTATAATCGTATTAAAAGAGGAGGGTTGAGATATGTTCCGTAACAAAAAGGTTTTCCGGGTATTTTCCTTGGTATTATTAGCGGCTGTCATTTTCACGTTCGCGGCCTTTGCGGCGGAAAGAGTGGAGAAGTATATTCCGGACACGGGCGTTGCCGAGGAAGGCATGACGCTGTGGCAGAGCATAAAAGCAGGCGGCGAGGTCATGGTCGTCCTGGCCTTTTTGTCCGTAACCGCGCTGGCCCTGGTTATCTATTATTCGCTGACGATCAAACAGGATAAGCTTCTTCCCGAGGGCTTTCTGGAAAGATCACTCGTCCTTCTCGATGAGAGCAGGTATGAGGAAGCTAAAAAGACCTGTGAGGATAACCGGAACCTCATCGCGGACGTGCTTCTTGCCGGGCTTTTACGGGTCGGCAGGGAAAAGGTCATCATTAAAGAGGCCATGCAGGATGAGGGCAGGCGGGATATAGACGGCCTGTGGCAGAAGTTGAGCTATCTGGCGGATATCGCGGCCATAGCGCCCATGGTAGGGCTGTTAGGGACTGTTCTCGGAATGATACAGGCTTTTAACGTTATTGCTTTTCAGACCGGAGCGGTCAAACCGATATTGCTGGCCAGCGGGATATCAAAAGCCATGATAACTACGGCAACGGGGCTCATAATCGCAATCCCGGCCATGATATTTTATTCGTTTTTTAGAGGGCGGATGCAGGACATTGCCGCGCGTTTTGAGAACGTGTCCACGGAACTGTATCACCTTATTACCGAAAAATAAATTATATAATTATATAGCTCCAATTATAGAGCTCCTGGTCTACACATTTACAAAAGCAATTATAGAGCTCCTGGTCTACACATTTACAAAAGAGGTAACTTTTGTAAATGTGTAGACCAGGAGCTATGGGAGGGGAGCTATGGGAGGAGCTATGGGAAGGGAGCTATGGGAAGGAGCTGGGGAAAACAGGGGGAGCCAGGATGAATTTTTCCAATGTGAACGTAAAAGGGATATCGTCAAAACTGCCGACGATCCAGATGGCGCCGCTGATAGACGTAGTGTTTCTCCTGCTTATCTTCTTCATGTCCGCATCCATATTCTATCAGCTTGAGACGGAGATAAGTATAACGGTCCCGACGGCAAAGGAGTCAGCCGAGATCAAACGGGCGCCGGGAGAGGTCATAATAAACATCCGCAAGGACGGGACCGTTATAGTCAACCAGAGGCAGCTGAGCCATGAGGGCCTGGAACGGATGCTTCACCGCGTATCGGAGCTGTACAGCGGCCAGCCTGTCATCATAAGAGCGGACTGCGAGACATATCATAAAAACGTCATAAAGGTGCTGGATATCTGTGCGGGTGCCGGCATCTGGAACGTTTCTTTCGCCACCATGAAAGAGGAAGAGAAGGGCGCGGAATAACTTTTGAAGGGTATAAAGGCTTTCGGGATATTCATGATTTTTTCAGCAGTTATCGTTCTTGCAGCGCCGCGCTCGGCCTGCCAGGAGGGGAACGTTAACGCTGAGCTCGAGGAATTCGATTTTGCCAACGGACTTTTTTCCCGCGGCATGTATGATATGGCGGCCGATGAGTATAAGAATTTCCTGAAAAAATACCCTGAAAGCCGCTATGCGGAGACCGCCGGCTACAGGATCGCTGAATGTTACTTCCTGGACGGCAAATACGGCGACGCGCTGGACAGTTTCAGCGTGTTCCTGGAACAGTATCCGTCGGGAGATCTGGCGAACAGAGCGGTTCTCCGGCGGGGGCAGATATACTACCTGAAAGATAATTACCGGGAGGCAGAAAGCATACTGTCCGGTCTTGCCGGCGCGCATAATGCGGGAGAGGCGGAGATGCCGGCAAGATATTACCTGGCAGGCATATATCTCAGGCAGGGGGATAATGACAGGGCCAGGAAGACACTCGAGGGCATTTTATCCAGGTTCGGTGAAGGGGAATACACCCCGTTCGTTCACATGAGCCTGGGGGATATTTATAAGAAGGCCGAAGAATATTTGAAAGCGGCGGAAGAGTACAGCAAGGCGGCTGTTTTATCCGCCGATGAGGAATTTGTCGGCCAGGCGCGCCTCCGCGCCGGCGGTGTATATTACCTGGCAGGGGATTACGCAAAGGCCCGGTCCTTTTACGTGAAGATTACGGATAAGCCCGGTGAACCGGAGGTCTTTGACAGCGCCGCACTCGGTCTGTTCGCGGCTTTGTACGGCAGCGGTGAATACGGGCTCGTGGCGGAGTATTCGGAAAGCCTGCTTCCGCGCGTCAAAAGCGCGGCCGCGAGATCGCAGATACTGTTCATCATCGGGAACAGTTATTTCAGTGAAGACCGTTTTTCCGAAGCGCGGAAGGCCTATGCCGAAGCGTTCAGGATGTATCCGGACACGGAGTTCGGGCTGAAATCGAAATTGAACGAAAGCTGGGCGCTTTATAAATCAGGCAGGTTCGACGATTGCCTGAGGAGTGTTGAAACCTATATCGATAGCGGCGGTGATTCACTGGATGAGGCGTTGTATGTCAGGGCGATAGCGCTCGCCGGGGCAGGCCGGACAGCGGATGCTCTGCGGGTTTACAGGGAGATAACCGAGAGATTTAAAGGCTCCGGGCTTTATAAGGAAGTTTTATATGAGATGGGGTGGCTGCACGGCCGTTCCGGTCATCCGCTTGAGGCGGCCGGTTATTACAGGACATTCGCGGAGGCGTATCCGGAAGATCCGAGAAGCCCCGCCCTCCTTTTAAAGGCGGGCCAGGAGAACCTCAAACTTGAACGTTATGAGGCCGCGGAAAAGGATTATACCGCGTTCCTTTCCAGGTTCGCGGACAGCCCGTTGAAAGAGAACGTTCTGTTCCAGCTTGGCATGGTGTATTCGCAACAGCAGGACCATGACAGGAGCATCGAGGTCTATGAAAGGTTCGTGGAGGAGTTTCCCCGTTCAGAGGCCAGGGATTCGGCTGTTTATAATACGGGAAGAGAGTACCAGAAGAAACAGGAGTGGGACAGGGCCATAGAGTTCTATTCCGGACTCATTTCAGCCGCCAAAGGCGCGTTCTATGAGAGAAGCATGGAGTCCGCGGCGTATTGTTATTTCCAGAAAGGGGAATATAAAGCGGCGGCGGAGGCGTATTACGGGCTTATGACCGAAGCGGCGGATGTTAAGCTGCCGGAGGGGGTATGCCGGTGGGTCGCTGATTTTTTTCTTAACAGCGGCGAGAGCGAGAGGTCTATTGAGATCCTGGAAATCTTATCGAAGAAGTATCCGGATACCGGCGCCGGCGGCGAAGTATCGTATATGTTCGCGGAGAATTACAGGTGCCTTGAAGACTGGGAAGCGGCCATAAAATACTTTCAGAAAGCGATAGACAAGAAGGTGTCTTCCCCTTATCTGGAACGCTCGTATCTGGGGCTCGGCAGGGTATATTCCGCCATGGGCGATAACGAGAAAGCGCTGACGTTCCTGAACAAAGCCCTTGAGGACCATAAAGACAACATGACGGGCGCGTTCGCCCGGTTCGAAATAGGGAACGTGAACTTCCGGATGATGAAGTTTGAGGAGGCCGCGAGGCAGTTCATGATGGTGGCCATTCTTTATAAAGACGAAGACCTTTGCCCGGAGGCGCTTTTTCAGGCCGGCGTTTCTTTTGATAAAGCCGGAAAAGCGCAGAAGGCCGTTGACGTTTTCAAAGAACTGAGGGAGAAATATCCCGGTAACGTTTTATCAAAGGATGCCAGACGCGAGATCAGGCGGATAAAAAGTGAAACAGGGTAAAAAAACAGCGATCCTGGCGTTATTGATCTCCGTGGCGGTGCACGGCGTATTTTTCGCCGCGGCGCCGTATATTATCCTCCAGGGTATGCGGCAGGTCAGGGACAAGACGCGTATGATGTTCCGGCTGAGAGAGGTAGAGAAAAGAACCGCCATGGTAGCGCTTTTCGAAGAGGCTCAGCCCCCTGTGCCGGCGATAAAGCTGTCACGCCAGGTTTCCCCGCTTAACGGCAGGGCCCTTCAAAAGATGATGCTGGAGAAAAAACCCGGAAAGGACATACCGCTCGAGGCCAAAAAAGAAAAACTGCGCGAAGAACGGCTTGACGAGATATTACCGCCTGATATTAAAGAGGTCGATGCCGGGGAGACACTAAAAACCAGGGCTGAAAAAGATGCCAGGCAAGCGGCTCCGGAAAGAAGGCCCGTGGCGGAACATCTTTTGAGCGAGGAGCTGGTAAGTTATAAGGCTGCTCCCGCGGCCCTGAGGCAGGAACCGGACTACGGGGCGGAGCAGCCGGGGTTTGACAGACCGGAGGCTGAAACGGATGTATGGCAGCCTGCCGCTGCGGAAACCTTTCAGGCAGGGGAGAAGGAGATCGCGGCGATACAGGAGGAGGCGCAGGTAGGGGAGTATGGGGATATCAGCGAGTTCCTGGACGTCACTGTGCGGACATATACGGATCCGGATACGGAAGAGAAGTATTTCAAGCTTTTTATAAACGTTAAAGAGGGAAGCCGGCTGGAAGTTATTCCGAAAGAGGTCATTTTCCTCATAGATTCTTCCAAAAGTATAACAGAAAAGAAGCTTTCTTACATAAAAGCAGGCGTGCTTGATTCGCTGAAGGGCCTCAATCCAAAGGACTGTTTCAATGTGGTGGCTTTCAGAGGCGATCTTGTCAGGTTTAAAAAGGGTTCCGTGCCCGCGACAGAAAGGACGATCGAGGAGGTCGCGCTTTTCATCAGGCAGCTCAAGGCGGTCGGGCAAACGGACGTGGAGAGAGCGCTTCTTGATATCATCAAAGAATCTGTTTCATTTCATCCTTCGTATATCGTGCTTGTTACGGACGGAAGGCCCACAACGGGCGTGACGGATTCCCGCCGGATCATTCAGCAGATAACCCGGGCGGGCGGCATGGAGCGCCCGATATTCTGTTTCGGAGGCGGGATGCGGGTAAACCGGTATCTGCTGGATTTCATATCCCATCAGAACAGGGCCTGGAGCCGGTTTGCCGTCACCACTTATGATATCAGGAGGGATTTCAGCGAGTTCTACCGGGAGATAAAAGACCCGCTTCTTTTAGATGTCAGGTACCGGTTAAGCGGGCTGGATGCCGGGGAAGTTTATCCCAAATACCTTTCGGATTTTTATCAGGGCAGGCCGTTCACTTTATACGGCCGTTTCACCGGCGAAGACGTTTTTTCCATGCAGCTTCTGGGGGAGATAAACGGCGCGACAAAGGAGTTCATATTCAAGCGGTCGCTTGGGGAGGCCGCGAAAGGCGGCGCGGATATCGCCAGAGAGTGGGCTTTCAGGAAAATATATTATCTGATAAGCCGGAACACAATGGGGATAGGGGATCCGGCCTTGCTGCGCGCGGAAATAGACATATTAAGCCGGAAATACGGTATTACTACCCCCTATGATATTGAAGAGAGTGATTGAGGGAAAGGAGATAGAATGTCAGGTAAGATCAGGGTTTTTATTATGGGCGGCCTTCTTCTGATGTATGTTCTGAGCGGCACGGGCTGCGCGGCAGCATGGTTCCTGGCCGGTGCGGGAGCAGCGGGAACTGTGGCATCGGTCGTTTATGAGAGAGAAAAAGCGCAGGTTCAGGAAGAAACCGCAGAGAGAGAATTTGAGGGAGAAGAGTTCGACGAAGAGATAAAATAGCACTGCGGAACTGCAGCAGGAGCGGGACATAATGCGCAATAAGCGGAAAGATATGAGCGAAGAACGGTTAATGTCGATAGCTATCGAAGAGGCGTACAGCGGCATGAAAAACGGGCATGGCGGGCCTTTCGGCGCTGTAATAGTTATGAGCGGGGAGGTTCTGGCTGCGGCGCATAACACTGTTTTGAAAGATAACGATCCTACCCGGCATGCGGAGATAAGCGCCATATCCGCTGCCGCAAGAAAACGCCGGACATACGATCTTTCCGGATGCGTGATCTATTCCACCACCGAGCCGTGTCCGATGTGTTTTTCAGCCATACACTGGGCCAGAATAGAGCGGATGATTTACGGAACGGATATTGAGGACGTCGGGAAGCTCGGGTTCAACGAGCTGGTGATACCCGCGGCCGGGATGAAACAGGCGGGAAATTCTTCTGTGGATATCCGCGGCGGTTTTATGCGGCATGAATGCGAGCAGTTGTTGAAATTCTGGGAAAGCCTTCCTGAAAAGAGGGTCTATTAGGGCCGCGGCGGGGAACAGACTTTTGCAGATACCCCCGCGCAAGCGCGGGGCACTTAAAATAATTCAAGCTGCGCTTGACCTGAATCCTGGCTTTGCTGCCACTTCACGTACTTTATTATTTTCGTCTCATCTACTCCCACTGTCGAAAC
>QNCM01000036.1 GCA_003644505.1 Candidatus Makaraimicrobium thalassicum
TCTGCCTGAATCTGATTTTGACGACCCGCTGGGCATCGGGTCCGGCGCGGGCCTTGTTTTCGGGGCCACAGGCGGCGTAATGGAAGCCGCTCTAAGGACAGCCTATGAGTTGGTGACAGGCGAAGAAGTCCCTTTCGATAAGTTACGCGTGACCCCTGTCCGCGGGATGGAAGGCATACGCACGGCGGAGCTCCCCATCAGAAAAACGGTCAGTGAGTGGAAATTTCTGAAAGGGGTTACTCTTAAGGTTATGATGGCCCACGGCACGGCCAACGCCAAGAAGGTCATGGACATGCTTTGCCGCGGAGAACTCGATGATTATCATTTCGTCGAGATAATGGCCTGTCCGGGCGGCTGCCTTGGCGGCGGAGGACAGCCGATACCGACCAGCCCCGAGATCAGGGAGGCCCGGGCGCGGGCGATCTACGCGGAGGACGAAGGACTTCCGTACAGAAAATCCCATGAGAACCCTGTAATAAAACAGATATACGAGGAATTTTTTACAGAGGGCCCCTGCAGCCATCTGAGCCACGAACTTCTGCATACTTCTTACACCAAGCGCGGCAAATGGATCGGCAAACAGCCCAAAGTAAAGCGAATTAAGAAGTAAGTTCCACTCCGGGAGTGGCCACTCCCGGAGTGGAACCAGTTGCTGTGTAACTGCACAGTCGAATATACCTGCGGTAAGGATAAGAGCGCGTTCATCCCGCTCTTATCTGAACTTGAGGGGAACGAAGGGATCAGGCAGAACTGCCCCCCGATTTTACCGCAGAGCATGTTTATGTGAGAGCAGAGGAATAAGCGGTAAAGCTGGGGGTTTTTTAACGGCATTTCCGGCGCGGGATCGGGATTTATCCCGATCCCGCACCGGAAACCGGAAATGGTACCCGGGGATCAAGGATGGATAAAAGATTAGGGTTTGTTGGTATTATCATAGAGAACCGGAAAACAGCGTCATCGCGCGTTAATGAAATACTTTCCGAGTTCGGTGACATTATCGCGGCCAGGACAGGGCTTCCCTACGAGAAAAAGGGTTGCTGCGTGATAACCCTGATCGTGGACGCCACGACCGATGAACTGGGCAGTTTGACGGGCAAACTGGGGCTAGTTGAAGGCGTGTCGGTAAAGTCCGCTTTAAGTAAAAGTAAATAGATTTTACCCGTGGAGGACAGGTTATGAGAAAAGCGCCGAAATCAGTTCGTCTGCATATAGGACTTTTCGGAAGGACGAATGTGGGTAAATCGAGTTTTTTAAATCTTATATCCGGTCAGGATGTGTCAATAACGTCGTCTGTCCCGGGGACTACAACGGATATTGTCGAAAAAACCATGGAGTTGCTGCCTGTCGGACCCGTTGTTTTTCTCGATACCGGAGGTCTTGACGATATATCCGCGCTTTCAGAATTAAGGATCAGGAAAACGAAGAAGATATTCGACAGGTCGGATGTTATAGTGCTCGTTATTGAACCTGATATATGGAAAAAGTTTGAAGATAATATCATGGAAGAGGCGGAATCGAGGGATACACCGGTTATTACAGTTGTTAATAAAACCGATCTGATAAAGCCGCGAGATGGATTTATCGAAAAGGTAAGAAACAGGACCGAGCGGTTGATACTTTGTTCCAGCATTGATCTTAAAGGCCGGGACAGTTATGTCAATTCTTTAAAACAATACCTTATAGAAGTATGCCCTCAGGATTTTTTGCAGCCTCCGCCGCTTATAGGGGATCTTATGCCTTCCGGGGGTACGGCTCTGCTGATCGTGCCGATAGATATGGAAGCGCCCAAAGGAAGGATCATTCTTCCCCAGGTACAGACTATACGTGACGCTCTTGACAATGATGCGGCGGCGTTTGTCGTAAAGGAGGATGGATACACCCGGCTTCTTGATAACCTGAAAAGACCTCCTGACATCGTTGTTTGTGATTCGCAGGTCGTATTGAAAATGGTAAGCGAGACACCCGCGGATATCAAGTGCACTACGTTTTCCATCCTTTTAGCGCGTAACAGGGGAAACCTTGTTGATTCGGCCAGAGCCGCTGCCGTTATTGAGACTTTAAGGCCCGGGGATAAAGTGCTTATAGCCGAGGCCTGCAGCCATCATCCGATTGAAGATGATATAGGCAGGATAAAGATACCGAACTGGTTGCAACGGTATGTCGGTGATAAACTCCATATAGATGTATGTGCGGGCAGAGATTATCCTGAGGATATCAGCGGTTATAGACTTGTGATCCATTGCGGCGCATGCATGATAACCAGGCGTGAAACGCTTTTCAGGCTTCAGAAAGCTAAAAGAGAGGGGGTTCCCGTAACAAATTATGGCGTATGCATATCCTTTCTGCAGGGCGTGCTGGAAAGAGTGCTTTCCCCTTTTCCGGCCGCTCTGGACGCGTATAAGAGGGAGGTACGGGTCATACGGGGGATGAAGGATGAAGGACAAGGGGCGAAGGGCGGGCAGCGACAGCGGACAGGGCGCAGAAAAAAAAAGAAAATAGAAATAAAAGGTTAAAGGAGAAAAGTGGAAATGATGCCGGTTGACACAAAGACATGGATACAGGACAGGATCAGGAAGGATCAGGTCACGAAATATATGGACAGGGGCAGGGACTTTATCCCCGACGCGGAGATCGAGGAAAAAATACGTTCGTTCAAGGATCCTGACCCCGCGTGGATAAAGGACATACTCTCGAAATCCCTGTCTATCCAGACCCTGGAGCCGGACGAGACAGCCGCTTTGATGAATGTGCGGGATGAATATCTACTGAATGAGATGAAAAGGACCGCCTGGGAGGTGAAGCATAAAGTTTACGACAACAGGATCGTGACTTTTGCGCCGCTTTACATGAGCAATCTCTGTGTCAATAACTGCCTTTACTGCGCGTTCAGAAAGGATAACACCGCGGTCCGGCGAAGGGCGCTTACTTTAGACGAGGTAGGCCGGGAAGCAGAGGTTCTTGCCGGAGAGATCGGCCACAAGCGTCTCATAGTCGTCTACGGGGAGCATCCGGAGACGGACGCGGACTATATAGCCGCTACTCTCCAGGCGGTTTACGGGGTTAAAGTAAAAGGGCGGAACGGATGGGGACAGATAAGAAGGGCTAACGTCAATGCCGCTCCGTTATCCATTGAAGCCCTCAAGGAGCTTGGTGAGGTCGGTATAGGCACTTATCAGGTATTTCAGGAAACCTATCACCACCGGACGTATAAAAAGGTCCATCCGGAAGGAACGCTGAAATCGGATTACACGTGGCGGCTTTACTGTATGCACAGGGCGCTGGAGGCCGGAGTGGATGACGTGGGGATCGGCGCTCTTTTCGGGCTTTATGACTGGAGATTCGAGGTTATGGGGCTTTTGTACCATGCCCGTGAGCTTGAGAAGAAGTTTGGTATAGGGCCGCACACTATTTCTTTTCCGCGGCTTGAACCGGCGGCAAATACGCGATTTACGCAGAACACGGGCTATAAAGTGGATGATGATGATTTTAAGAGGTTGGTAACGGTAATACGTCTTTCAGTCCCCTATACAGGCATGATACTTACGGCAAGAGAGACCCCCCTGATAAGAAGAGAGGTCATCTCCCTGGGATGCACCCAGACCGATGCCTCAACGCGGATTGGAATAGGCGCTTACAGTGACAGATATTCTGAGCAGGAAGGCGACCGGCAGCAGTTTCTGCTGGGGGATACACGAAGCCTTGACGAGGTCATAAGGGAGCTGGCGGAGGCGGGTTACATAACCTCTTTTTGCACGGCCGGATACAGGTGCGGCAGGACCGGAAAATGCATTATGGGCCTTCTGCGTTCCGGCAAGGAAGGAAAATTCTGTAAACTTAACGCTATTCTGACTTTCAGGGAATGGCTCGACGACTTTGCTTCCACAGAAACACGCCGTGCGGGGGAAGAGATAATCAACAGGGAGATCGGGGAGATCAAAGAGAAGATGCCGGGAGTATTCCCTCAGCTTATTGAATATTACGAGAGGATAAAGCATGGAGAAAGAGACCTTTACTTCTGATGATGCCATGCCCCGGTTTAATGAACTTTCGGATTCTATCTGGAAAAAATATGGGGTTATTGTCCAGTTGGCCGAAGTGCGGGGCAACAGATGGTCGTATGTCGCGGGTCAGGATACCGATTGCATCCCTGTTTCCCATCCCGAACGCGTAAAGCTGAATGAGAGGGCCGGCGTAATAATCTATTACAGGGACGGCCGGGACCAATGTGTAAGGAATGAAATAACGCGCCTTTTAGAGGAATTCGGAAAAAATTCCTAAGCACGCCGGTTCAAGAGAATGTCTCAATAGAAGATCTCAATAGAAAATTTTAACAATGAAAAAGAAAGAAATACTGGAACGCCTCAGGGAAGAGAGGATTGATACTCTCTTAGAAGAAGCCGACGGGGTCAGAAAGGCCTGTTGCGGTGAGGATGTTTTTATCCGCGGGATCATTGAATTCTCGAATTACTGTGTCCGTGACTGTGTATATTGCGGGTTGAGAAGGAGTAATGCTGCCCTCCAGAGGTACAGAATGACCGCCGGCGAGGTGGCGGATACCGCGCATGAAATAATAAAAAAAGGGATAAAGACCGTGGTGCTGCAGTCGGGGGATGATCCTGATTACACAAGGGAAATGGTCTGTGATGTGATAACAAAGATAAAAAAGAGACACTCTGAAGCTGCCCTCACCCTGTCGCTGGGAGAGAGGCCCCTGGAGGATTACAGGGCTTTTAGAAACTGCGGTGCTGACAGATACCTGCTCAAGCAGGAGACAATGGATCCCCGGCTTTACGGGGCGCTTCACCCCGGCCAGACCCTGAAAGAGAGGATACAAATACTGGGATACTTGAGAAAACTGGGGTTTCAGACAGGCGCCGGCAATATCGTGGGGCTTCCCGGCCAGACCATGGATGATCTGGCGGATGATATCCTGTTTTTTGAGAGGTTTCAACCGGATATGGCGGGTATAGGCCCGTTTATACCGCAGGCTGACACTCCTTTAAAGGGCCTGCCTGCCGGCACACTGGATATTACGTTAAAGGTCCTTGCCCTGGCGAGGATCGTAACGGGGAACGCCCACCTCCCGGCGACTACCGCCCTGGCGACGGTCGCGCCGGAGAACGGACAGCTTATGGGGCTGAAAGCCGGAGCTAACGTGATAATGCCTGACTGCACCCCTCCGCGTTATGGGGCGAATTACCGGATCTATGACGGAAAGGTCAGGATATATCCGGAGATCGTGAAAGATACAGTCTTGAAAGCTGAAAGGGTTATGTCTTTTGAGAAAGGCGATTCCTTTAAAAAAGAAGCAGCAGCCGGGGTTTGACCTCCGGCGGTTCAATAACAGGCTTGGAAATTTTATTTTATTGCTTTAAAATAAATCACTGATAAAATAGTAGTTATATCAAATTCTATAATAAGATATAGAGGAAAAAATTTTTCAAGTAGAAAATTTAACTTTTAACATAGGAGAGATTAAATGAAAGAGAGAAGTGAAGAAAGGGATATCGAGACTATAGCGGATATTTATGGCGAGAATGTTTTCAGCCTTAAAACCATGCGCAATTACCTTTCGGATAATGCTTACAAATCTCTCAGGGCGACGATAAAAGAGGGACACTCTCTGGATTCGGCGATCGCCGACGAAGTGGCCGATGCGATGAAGACATGGGCTGTTTCCATGGGAGCGACTCATTTTACCCACTGGTTCCAGCCTCTGACCGGCACCACTGCGGAGAAACATGATTCGTTTATCGTGCCCGATGAGGAAGGCGGCGTAATTCTCAAGTTTTCGGGAAAGGAGCTTATCAAGGGTGAGCCGGATGCGTCGAGTTTTCCATCCGGCGGCCTCAGGGCTACCTTTGAGGCGCGCGGTTATACGGCATGGGACCCTACCAGCCCCGCATTCATAAAAAAGGGAAAAAACAGCGCTACTCTGTGTATCCCGACGGCGTTTTACTCGTATCACGGGGAAGCGCTTGACAAAAAGACACCTTTATTGAGGTCGATGGACGCGCTTTCCAGACAGGTCTGCCGGCTCGGGAAATTTTTCGATATTGACGCGGAGAATAAACGCGCATACACAATGCTCGGGGCTGAGCAGGAATATTTTCTCATTGACAGGGAATTCTATGAGAAAAGGATCGACCTTCTGCAGACCGGGAGGACCCTTTTCGGAAGAAAACCGGCAAAGCATCAGCAGATGGGAGACCATTATTTCGGCGCTATTAAAACACGTGTGATGGTATTTATGGAAGACCTTGACCGTGAGTTGTGGAAACTCGGCATACCCGCGAAGACACGCCACAACGAGGTCTGCCCGGCTCAGTTCGAGATAGCCCCGGTGTACGAGGAACTGAACCTCTCTGTGGACCACAACATGATGTTAATGGAAATGCTGCGGCAGGCCGCGGAACGCCACGGATTTGTGTGCCTGCTGCATGAAAAGCCTTATGCCGGCGTGAACGGGTCCGGTAAACACAATAACTGGTCGATCTGCGGCCCCGACGGCAGGAACTGGCTGGCTCCGGGTGATAATCCTCACGAAAACGCCAAGTTCCTTACGATTATCTGCGCTCTGATAAAGGCCGTTGATACATATGCGGATCTGCTGAGGGCTTCCGTCGCTTCCGCCGGGAATGATTACAGACTCGGCGCGAACGAGGCGCCGCCCGCAATATTATCTATTTTTCTCGGCGAACAGTTATACGACGTGATCGGGCAGATCGAGGGGGGAGCGGCAAAGAGCTCTAAAAAATCCGGTATTCTCGAAGTCGGTGTGACGTCACTGCCGCCGCTTCCCCGTGATACAACCGACCGCAACAGGACATCGCCTTTTGCTTTTACGGGGACCAAGTTCGAGTTTCGCGCGGTCGGATCAAATCAGAACTGCGCAGGGCCTAATATCGTCCTTAATACCATAGTTGCCGATGCGCTGGATGAGATCTGCGCGAAACTGGAATCAGAGGCGGAATCCGGAGAGGATTTCAACAAAACCCTTCAGGCCGTTCTTCAGGATATCGTAAGGAAGCACAAACGCATTTTATTCAACGGAGACAGTTACAGCGACCAATGGCACAAAGAAGCTGAAACGCGCGGGCTTCCCAATATCAGGACCACTTCCGAGGCGCTGGAGGCATTGAAAGACGAAAAGGTTATTGCTTTGTTCGAAAAGCACAAGATCCTTTCGAAGGAGGAACTAATGTCCCGGTACGAGATATATAAGGAGCAATATAAAAATATCATAGATATTGAGGCCAGATGCGCTTTGACCATGGCAAAGACCATGGTTATCCCGGCGGCTGTCGAATATCAGAGCGATCTCGCCGCGGCCATAGATGGCGCAAAAGGATGCGGTTTTAAATTGAGCGAGACCGGGGGCCTGTTGAAGGAAGTATGCAGCCAGAGCGAAAAAGTGCTGGCCGGGATAAAAAGACTGGAAGGGTGCATAGATAAGGGCTCGCCAGACTGGAATATAGCAGCCATGAACGAGTTGCGTGAAGCGGTTGACGCTCTTGAAGGACTCCTGCCGGACAATTTATGGCCGCTGCCTTCATACGCGGAAATGATGTCTTTGACATAAAAAGCGAAAAAATCAAAGCTTACATGAAGAAATCATCCGAGAAAGAATATCTTGCGACTTTGACGAAAATCAGCAAGGCCATAACATCCGACCTTTACCTGGAAGATATCCTGAAACTTATCGTCAACCTTACGGCGGGCGTCATGAGGGCCAAGATATGCGCTTTATGGCTCCTTGATGAAACAACTCAGGAGCTGAAGATAAGGGCTACCCAGGCTCTGAGCCGGGAGTATCTGAAAGAAAGAGCGTTGAAGGTGGGGGAAGGCATTGTGGGTCTTGTAGCCCGGGAAAAAGAACCTGTTATAATCCCGGATGTTTCCGAAGATAAAAGGTACAGGGAAAAGAAGCTTGCGAAAAGGGAAGGCCTTGTTTCCATGCTCAGCGTTCCTATGCTGGTAAAGGACAGGGTTATAGGTGTCATAAATGTTTATACTGTAAAGCCGTATAAATTCACAAGAAGTGATATCGATCTGTTGAGCACGGTGACCAACCAGGCCGCGGTTGCTATAGAGAACACCGAGCTTATGGTCAAGACCAGGATCATACAGGAAGAGCTTGAGACCAGAAAAAAGGTCGAAAAGGCAAAGGGCATCCTGATGAGGGAACAGAACCTGCCGGAAGATGAGGCTTATAAGCTTATGCGGAAGTCCAGTATGAACAAACGTGTTTCCATGAAAGAGGTCGCTGAGGCGGTAATACTTTCTTTTGAGATCAGGAAGCCTTAGCCGGCTTCCGTTGAGTATTTTTCTTGACTAATCATCAGGAATTAGGGATAATTATCAGGGTGATACGGTGCTGGTATCAGAAAGGACAAAGGTGTTCTTCGGTAAGAAGAGGGACACCTTTTTTTGTTTTAAGATCGAACATTTTTGACACAGAATATTCAAAGTTAAGACAAAAGCAGGAATGGGGGGTAAGGAGATGTCAGAAACATCAGGTTATGTGAAAAGAGTATCAGAGACAGTAAAAAAGCGTAATCCTGGAGAACCGGAGTTCCATCAGGCGGTTGAGGAGGTCCTGAGCTCACTCAGGCCGGTGATAAAAAAGCATCCTGAGTTCGAGGAAGCCGCTATTCTGGAGAGGATCGTAGAACCGGAGAGGCAGATCATTTTCAGGGTCCCGTGGCAGGATGACAACGGCAAGGTGCACGTTAACCGCGGCTTTCGTATCCAGTTCAATTCGGCTCTGGGCCCGTACAAAGGCGGTTTACGGTTTCATCCTTCGGTTTATGCGGGTATTATCAAGTTTTTAGGATTTGAACAGATATTCAAGAATTCTCTCACCGGATTGATGATGGGGGGCAGCAAGGGCGGTTCTGATTTTGACCCGAAAGGAAGATCTGACAGTGAAGTGATGAGGTTCTGCCAGAGTTTCATGAATGAACTCAGCCGGCATATCGGCGCGGATACTGATGTCCCGGCCGGTGATATAGGTGTCGGGGGCCGGGAAGTCGGCTATATGTTCGGCCAGTGGAAAAGACTTACCGGACTGTTCAGCGGTGTTTTGACCGGTAAAGGGCTTGATTTCGGCGGTTCTCTGGCGCGGACGGAAGCTACCGGATATGGCTGTGTGTATTTTTGCGAAGAGATGCTGAAAGACCGCAAGACCTCATTCGCCGGCAAGACGGTCGTCATTTCAGGCTCCGGCAACGTGGCCATTTATGCGCATCAGAAAGCTACCCGGCTGGGAGCCAGGGTGGTGGCAATGTCTGATTCCAACGGGTTTATTTATGACGCCCAGGGGATCAAACTGGACACCATCAGGCAGATCAAAGAAATAGAACGTAAACGCATAAAGGAATATGTGAAGGTGCATAAAACCGCGCAGTATACAGAAGGTTGTCGGGGTATATGGAATACTGAATGCGACGTCGCGCTTCCCTGCGCTACGCAGAACGAGCTGGATAAAGAAGCAGCCGGTACTCTGGTCAAGAATGGGTGTCTTGCGGTGGCGGAAGGCGCCAACATGCCCTGCACGCCTGAAGCCGTAAAGGTATTTCTGGAAAACAACGTCTCTTTCGGCCCCGGTAAGGCCGCGAACGCCGGCGGCGTGGCTACCTCAGGCCTTGAGATGGCACAGAATTCGCAGCGCCTTACCTGGAGTTTTGAAGAGGTAGATGAGAAGCTGCATCAGATCATGGTTAACATTCATGAGTCCGCGAAAGAAGCTGCCGGGGAATATGGTACTCCGGGCAATCTGGTTAAGGGCGCGAATATCGCCGGTTTTCTGAAGGTAGCCAGGGCTATGATGTCCCAGGGTGTTGTCTAGCCGGAAAGGGAGGGATCCATGGATAAGATTTCTTTAGGTCTTGCTTTTGTGGCGGGTATTCTTTCTTTTCTGTCCCCCTGTGTGCTGCCGCTTGTGCCGGCATACATCTCCTTTTTGTCGGGCATGTCTCTGGAAGAGCTCCAGAAAGGCGCGCAGTCCGGGAGGGTTCTCAGAAGAGCGGGCCTGTCCTCTGTATTTTTTGTTACAGGGTTCTCGATCGTTTTTATATCACTGGGTGCTTCTGCCTCTTTCATCGGAAGGTTACTGGCGGACCATATAACAGTGTTAACCAGGATAGCGGGAGCGGTGATCGTGATCCTGGGTCTGCATCTGACGGGGGTACTGCGGATAAGTTGGCTCAATTATGAGAGGCGTCTGAAAATAGAGCGCTCTTCTCCCGGTTTTTTCAGCGCTCTGCTGATCGGATTCGCTTTCGCTTTCGGATGGACTCCGTGTATCGGACCGATCCTGGCAGGTATTCTCGCCCTGGCAGCAGCCCAGGAAACGCTGGTCAGGGGCATGTTTCTTCTGGCGGTCTATTCACTGGGGCTTGGCATTCCTTTCATTATTACCGGATTCGCCGTAGGTATGTTTATGCGTTTTTTTCAGCGGTATAAACGGTTCATCCGGTGGGGCGAGATCATAGCGGGGCTGTTCCTCGTATGTGTGGGGTGTCTTATATTTTTTAACAGCCTGGGTATTTTATCCGGCTTTGTTCCGCCGGTATTTTATGAATTCGCGAAATGATCACGAAGATCGAAGAGAAGATTACATAGATCAAAAAGGGGGCAGGTAATGGGACCAAAGAGCCGGTTTTCGCTTCTTTTCGTTATTTTACTGCTGTTTATCAGTGCCGGGTTACTGTCATGCCAGGGGCAGACCGCCTCTGATAATACCGCGGCAATGGCTCCGGATTTTACGCTTAAGGATCTGGACGGGAATTTCTTTCGTTTGTCCGGGACAAAGGGGAAGGTCGTCATACTGGACTTCTGGGCGACGTGGTGTCCGCCCTGCAGGATGGAACTGCCGCATTTTCAATCCCTGTATGAGGAATATAAAGGAAAAGGGCTCGTAATTGTGGGTGTAGCCCTGGACCGGGGCGGCACGGCGGTTGTAAGGTCTTTTACCGAAGCCGGCGGGATCACTTATCCGATCGTTATCGGTGATCAGAGAATAGCCTCCACTTACGGAGGGATCAGGGGTATACCCACCACGTTCGTTATTGATCGTCAGGGACGCATTGTCGAAAAGTTCGTGGGGTATCGGGGCAGAGAGGTTTTCGAATCTTTGATCCGGAAGCTTTTGTGACCCGGGAAGCGGTTTCCGATCCCGCATCGGGAACCGGTTAGAATTGGGAGGATACTTTCAATATCAGTTCCTGGTCGGCGGAAGTGTTTCTTCCCCAGAATGTCCAGCCATACTGTACGCCTATATCAAATGATTTCCCGGCTCTGGTTATGTCATCTCCGCCAAAAAGCTGGAATACGGGCCCGATCCGCCATATGGCGTATTCCTTTTCAAGTTTTCCGGTTATGTCGTGCGCCCAGTATCCGTCTATTTCGCTTTTGATAAGCAGCCAGTCGCACGGCCAGAACCCGCCTTCGACAAAGAAAGGGATGTCGTTGCATACGTCTCTGTTCTTAAACCTGTATCCTGTTTCAGCGCCGAAGTAAAAAGGTATTGCCGTATCGAACTTTTTGCCGACAAGCAGCCGCAGGTCCAGCGCGTCATTACGGTCGCCCAATTCCGGCTGGCGGGCTACGCCTTCTTTTCCCTCGTCATATCCGGTATAACAGGAAGCTTTGATCTGACCGCTTAGCACCACGGGTTTTTCCAGGAACCTGACCCTGCCGCCGAGATCCACGTTGGTAAACCCGTGGTTTTTTACGGAATAAGGCCCCCATGCGGGGTTTCTCGCGTATTCCTTGTATTTAGCTTCCTTGTATTCTATACTGCCGAGCACGGTGAACCAGTCAGTCACGCCATACTCAAATTTGGGGATCATTGACCATCCCCATGAGCGGGCGTCGTTATTCTTTCTGTGCAGGTCCTTATTTGACCCGAAATCATGCTTTGCCCACTGGCCTTTCATATAATATTCCAGCCATATGTTATTTCTGGGTAATGTCCATGCGCCCGCGAACGCAAGTTGCGGCAGGATAAAGCAGGAAAGGATCAAAAAAGCGAATGTTTTTTTAATATTCATAATATAGTCCTATCGGCTCAGGTTGAACAATGCGGAGAACCACGCCATAGTGCTTCCCTGGTTTTTCTGCTCTTCCAGGATCGTCTTTACGTCCCCGGGGAAAAGAAGGTCTTTTTCAGAGGCAAGCCCTCTTTTTACGGCAATTTCGCCGAAGCGTCTTATTTTTTTTCTCTTTAAAAGACCGAACATTTCTTTAGTAAGCAGGAAACTTATTGGAATAGCGGGTCCTGCATATCAGCTTATGGTCCGCTTATCATGTAGAGTATATACGGTTTAGCGGGTTAAGTCAAGTAAAGCTGTGTTTTTACCCCGATTCCACCCCGGGGGTGGCCACCCCCGGGGTGGAATCGGTAAATGTTGCCGGACCAAAGAAACGTATTGACTTCAACAAGGAATATTATATATTATGGTATGTTCGGGGGGGAAGGAGAAGAGATGAATTACGCGAAGACCGTTTTTCTGCTGGTTGTTCTGACCGCTATACTTATATGGGTAGGAGGCCTGGTCGGGGGAGCCAGGGGCGCGATAACAGCTTTTTTAGTGGCTATGATCCTTAACGGGGTGAGCTACTGGTACAGCGACAAGATAGTCCTGAAGATGTACAGAGCAAAGGAGTTGTCGCGGAGCGAGGACCCCCGTCTGTATGAAATAATAGAAGGCTTAAGCAGGAAAGCGGGGATACCATGCCCGCGGATATGCATCACAGGGATCAATGTCCCTAACGCTTTTGCTACCGGAAGAGATCCGGAAAACGCGGCTTTATGCCTTACAAAAGGGGCGCTTGATCTTCTTGATGAAGACGAACTCAAAGGCGTTGTCTCTCATGAGCTTGCGCACATCTGTAACCGGGACACCCTGATCATGACGGTAACAGCGGCCCTTGCAGGCGCGATAATGATGATGGCGTATATGGCGCGGTGGGCCGCTTTTCTCGGCGGATTCTCCAGGAACCGCAGGGGTTCCGGCAATTTCATAGGTATTCTTGCCCTAAGTATTCTGGCTCCCTTTGCGGCGCTTCTGGTCCAGCTGGCTATCTCCAGGTCGCGGGAGTATGCCGCGGATGCCGGAGGAGCGAGGATCGCGGGAGATCCGAACGGTTTGGCGCGTGCTCTTGAGGATTTAACGCGTTTTTCCAAACAGCGCGGGTTTAACGCGGCGCCGCAGACAGCACATCTGTTCATCGTGCAGCCTTTAACCGGAAGTTTTATTGCCAACCTGTTCTCGACACATCCCCCCGTGGAGGAAAGGGTCAAGAGGCTCAGGAGTATGACGTGACAAGGGATTCGCGTTTTGTGCTCATATTGCTGGCGGTTGCCATGGTGCTGTTTTTCTTCGGACTGGGGGATATGGCCCTTACGGATCCGGATGAAACCTTTTACGCCCAGACAGCCAGGGAAATGATAAATGCCGGTGAATGGATAACACCTACGATATTCGGCAGCCCGCAGTTCGAAAAACCCGTATTTTATTATTGGCTTGTGGCGGCAAGCTACGGGGTTTTCGGCATAAATGAATTTGCCGCGAGATTCCCGTCAGCTCTTTTCGGGATCGCGGGAGTGATAGGGGTCTATTTTCTGGGGCGCCTTTTTTTCTCCCCGCTGTGCGGTTTTTTTTCCGGCCTTATTCTCGCCACGTGTGTGCAGTATATCGTCCTGTCCCGGGCCTGTGTCACGGATATGGTCCTGGCGGTATTCATCCTTTTCTGCCTGTTGTTCTTTTTGCTGGGCTGGACAACAGGGAAAAGGGCCCATTATCTGATCTCTTCGGTCATGGCGGCGCTTGCCGTTATGACAAAAGGGCCGATAGGGCTTTTTATCCCCGGCGCCGTGGTTATCCTTTATGTCATTTTCAGCCGGCAATGGAAGGGCTTAAGAAGTATTCCTGCCGGGTGGTGTGTCCTGGTTTTTCTTGCAGTGTGCCTGCCCTGGTATCTCGCGGTTACCCGGGTCCATGGATCCGCATTTATCGGTGAGTTTTTCGGTTTTCAAAACGTGACGAGGTTCCTGAAACCGGAACACCGGATAGGGATATCACCTTTTTATTACATACCTGTTATCATCGGGGGTTTTTTCCCCTGGAGCCTTTTTCTCCCTCTGGGAGCGTGGGCCCTGTACAAAGAGAGAGAGGGGGCCTGCCGCGTCAAAGCGCACCGCGCGTTTTTTGTCATATGGTTTCTCGCGGTTTTTCTATTTTTCTCCGTTTCCCGGACAAAGCTGGTCACATACATCTTTCCGCTTTTTCCAGTAATGGCGGTTGTGACGGGAAGATTCTGGGAAAGGTTTGCCAAAAGCGGCGGGGAAGACAGAAGTTTGCGCAGGTATATGAATATATCCTATTATATTTTCGCGGTTTCCGGCTTTCTGGCGCTGGCGGGGATATACCTTTTTGTCAGGCATGAATACGCGCAGGCGCTGGCAGGGGTCGCACTGACAGAGGCCGTTTTTGCCGTCGGACTGCTTTTATCCTTGCTGCTGTTCTTGCGCGGAAGGAAGGGTCTCTCGTTCCTGTCGATCGTTTCCGCGGTCATGCTTTTATCCGTTCCGCTGGTAAGGTTTGTTCTGCCTGTTATAGAGGAGTTCGAGTCCAGCAAAGCGGTATCCTGCAGGGTGAAAGAGTTGTCTACGGCGGCAGAGGCAGTAGGCGGAGAATCGGATACGCGGCGGGGTATCGCTTTTTATACCGGCCGGATCGACATCGAGGATATCCATTCTTACAGGGAAATGAACGACTTTATTTCGCGTAAGGGGCGCGTGTGGGGTATAGTCAAGCGTAAACATTACGACAAACTGAGAAGCGCCAGGCCGGCTGAGATCTCGAAACCCGTGTTTCAGGCAGGCGAAAAAGTCGTCTTCACCAATAGACCTTTCAGTATGGAACAGCCCGGGGAGAGATCATGAAAGACACGCTCAGCGTATCATTTGTACTGCCGATGTTCAACGAACGCGGCAATATCCGGGATACCGTCAAAAAGATAAGATCTCTGGCCGCGGAACTGACCGGCGATTATGAGATAGTCATCGCGGATGACGCCTCGACCGATGGAAGCGGCGATATCGTGGAAGAGATGGCACAGGCGGATGATACCATAAAGCTGTTCCGCCTCAGGCGCAACACTAAGTTTGGCGGGGCATTCGCGGAATGTTTCAAAAAAGCCGCTAAAGATATTATCCTTTACATGGACTCGGATATGCCGGTCAGCACGGAAGATGTCAAGGCATCGCTGCCCCTGATCAGGGATGCCGATATCGTTACGGGATACAGCAGGATAAAAAAAGGCGATACCGTCAGACGAAAGATCATATCGAGTGTATATAATTTTATGGTGCAGGTGTTGTTCGGCCTTAACGTAAGGGACATAAATTCGGGATATAAGATCGTCAGGAGGGATGTTGTAAGAGACATGGAATTCGTGTCCCGCAGCCCTTTTGTGGATGTGGAGCTTTTTTTGCATGCCAGGAAGAAACATTATAAGGTCCGGCAGTTCCCGGTAGTGTTCCGTTCGCGGGCCGAAGGGGAATCGCATATTGCCAGATTACCCGTTATATGGGCGACGTTTACGGACATGATAAAGGTAAAGATTCTCTCATGCAGACGAGAGGCATGAAATCGTTGATTATAAACGTCGATGATGTAGGGCTTTCGGACGCTATAAACGGGGCCGCGAAAGAATGTTACCTTTCCGGCGCGATCACGGGAGTAAGCGTGATAGCCTGCGGCAGGAGGTTTCGGGAAGCATGCGCCGTATTGCGCGACCTGGGAAAGACCGAAACCGGGGTCCATCTTACCCTTACCGGAGGCCTCCGGCCCTGTACGGGAGACCTTTCACTTATAAACTCACTCCTGCGGAAGAACGGCACGTTTGTCCGCGGTTACATGAACCTGGCCGTGCTTTACTCTCTGGGAAGGATCGCTGCGGGCCAGATATATCTGGAACTCGGGAACCAGATAAAAAGACTGAAGGAAGAGGGGCTCAGAGTAACACATCTGGACAGCCACGAGCATATCCACATGTTCCCGCCGGTTCTGAAGGTTGCGGTGACCCTGGCGCATGAATTCGACATACCGTATATAAGGCTTCCGAGGGAAGTCCCGGCCGTGATCCGGAAGCGGTTTTCGGTAAGGGATCTCCTGCGGCTTGCGGGTCTGAAGGCGTTTACCCCGGGAGCGGAAAGAACGATATCCCGCGCGCAGGTTAAGTGCAACGCTGCTTTTCTGGGGCATTTTCATTCCGGCCGGATAGACGATGATATCCTGTGTTTTATGATGAAGAACCTCGCCGAAGGCGTAAATGAACTGGCCGTGCACCCGGGCGTAATGTCCCGGGAATTGATGGATGAGTCTCCGTGGCATCGGAACGCGCCGGTGGAGTTGGATGCCTTGCTGAATGGCAGGTGGAGAAAGATCGCGGATTCAGGGAAGATCCCCCTGATCTCGCACAGGGAAGCTGTTTCGTTCCAGGCCAGGTCTGGTGCGGGCGAAGGGACTTGAACCCCCAAGGAGTTGCCTCCATATGGACCTGAACCATACGCGTCTGCCAATTTCGCCACGCCCGCACTACGGGGAATTATACAACAAAATGCGTCCAGCGTCAATATATTGGGGTCGGACCTCATATGACCCCGTGTAGCTTGAAACCCGCATCTCGTTGTTATATAATAATATATGAAGATGGCACAGAATAAGACGGTTATAACAAACCGCCAGGCCTTAAGAGATTATCACATCGACAGGGTTTACGAGGCCGGGATACAGCTTCAGGGCAGCGAGGTCAAATCCCTGCGCGGCGGGAATGCCAATTTAAAGGGGAGTTTTGCGAGGATCGAGGGCGATGAGCTTTTTCTGTATAATATGCACATCAACCCTTATGAATATTCTCAGGAGGACTACGATCCGGTAAGGCGCAGGAAACTCCTGCTGCATAAGGCGCAGATAGAACAGCTTGCGTCGAGGTCCTCACAGCAGGGATATACTCTGGTTCCGCTAAAAGTATATTTCCGGCGAGGATACGCGAAAGTGGAAATTGGCCTGGCAAAAGGTAAGCGCCGCTATGACAAACGAGTGGCCCTGAAAGAGAAGCAGGCTAAAAGAGAGATAGAGAGAGCTCTTCGCCAAAAAAGGAAATAATAACCGTGTGTTTTGTGCATCGCACACTGAAGTGATACGGACATGGAATCGGGGGTGAAAGGACTCGACATGTTCTTGTGACGAGAGAGCAGCATGCAGAGGTTGTCAGGAGGCCTCTTTAAACACCTGGCAAACAATAAACGCAAACTACGATCCAGTAGCCGAAGCCGAGAACATCCTGGCTTTGGATGCGTTGAATGTCTCTGCTTTAGCAGGGGCGAGTCCTTTAGTAAGTGCCTTGGGATACTAATAGGGCTAAAATTACGCAAGGTCTCTTGAGGTAATATCTCCTAACCTCAAGCAGTATCAGGAGGATGCTCCCGGGAAACATCCTGTTTATCGGATCTCCCGGGAAAAGATTAAAGATGGACTAAGCATGTAGATACTCTCTGGTTCGGGTTCATGGACCCGGGTTCGAATCCCGGCACCTCCACCAAAAA
>QNCM01000037.1 GCA_003644505.1 Candidatus Makaraimicrobium thalassicum
TGTCAGGTCAAAAAATACCTCCCCGGCTCGAATATTTGGATCGCTTCCATCCAAATCGCCGACAAGGACCAGACCATCTTCCCCAGAAATGTTTACGCTTTTTATCCCGCCCATGTCAGTGGCCGTCTCCACCCGCCAAATTTCGTCAAGCGGTACTGTCAGCACGGTTCCGGCCAAGCTTCTAGGCGGTGCTTTTGTAACCGGCGACACCTTTTTCTCGACCGGGGATACAGGCTCTACCGCGAGGGTTTCCGTCTTTTCCCCCACCGGTAAAAGCTTCTCGAGTGCATCCAGTTTTTTCTCAATCGTATCTTCGGACAGGCCTTCCATAGAAAGCCTGCCGGCCTCCAGCCGTGACCGGACCTCGTTCAATTCCATCCGGGCGAATTCAAAATCTTTATCTTTTATCTCTTCTTCGGCTTCCTTCAACAATATCTCAGTGCCTGCGAAGGGGATATCCTCTTCTGAGGCGATGGTAACAACAGGATAGGTTTCCGTCAGCTTAAGCCGTTCTATCGTTAAACCGATATTTTCCACCTTCGGCTGGTTTTCTATCCTTATGTTTCTCATATCTATCGGACCATTAAAATGCTGGCGCGATCCTTCGCCTATGCTTACCCTTATACCGAATTTCTTAACTTTTTCCGGATTAAACCCTTTTTTCTTGTCGGGACGGACCCTTACAGTGATCCATCCTTCTTCGTTTCCCACGCGATTTTTGTCCTCGTAATTTACCGCGGCGGCGGCCGTGCCTGCCTTCTCGAGCATCACCATGCCCTTCGTATTGACTACCTCGAACCACTGGTCCTCTCTCTGCACCCCTTTTTCGTCAAGGAGGATCCCCTCTATGCCGTTATGGATTAGATAATTGTCCCCGATAAATTCCACGGGCACGCGGACTTCGAAAACAAACTCTTTTCCAGTCATATCATACGGCTCCGCGCCAAGAACCTGCTCTATATTGAAAAAACACACCGCTGCGCTGCCGCCTGTTTTTGACGGCCCTTTGACATCCGCTGTGAATGTCAAGATATCGCCGTTTTGCCGGATCCCAGGTTTCTCTACATTTTCGTTACCTCTCCAATTTTTCGCATTTTTAAAAGATTCTTTCAATTCCTCCTGATACGGTACCGGCTCACCACCCCTCAGCGCCTCCAGAGATCCAAGCCCCTCGATGCCATACCAGTCCACAAGCGCCTGAAGAGAATCTATCACCCTGCTGAACTCTTCCTGCGCCACTTTCGGGTGAAGCTTTTCAACCTTTTCAAAATACGCCCTGAGGCGGGCGCATATAAGGGCCCGTTTGTATTCTCTTAACCTGTCCCATTCCTTTTCGATCTCCTTGGAAGACAAGCCTTCTTTCTTCAGTTTTTCGGCGAATTCGACGGGAGCGTCTCTCATTCCCATCTCTTTTATATTGGCCGCTGCCCAGCCCCGTATATCCTCACGGAAGAGCTCGCCGCTCAGACCGGCAACCCTTTCAAGAGGGGAGATCTTTTCTTCCGCGGCAAGATATAACCTCGAAAATGGAGACTTCCGGTAATTATAGATTTCTTCAAACGCGGCGACCTTAGCGGCATGATCCCGGCGGTGGCCCGCGGTGAGGTCAACAAAATAGAAGCAATAGCCTATAATACCGACAATCGCGGTAACAAGCGTAACAGCCTGCAGGCGTCCCCTGATCCCCCAGTATGTTTTTGCCCTTTCCGCGTCTTGGAGAAGAAGCTGGCCTATTTCTCCTGTCGCATTCTTGATACGCCCGCCGCGCTTCGCGTTTTCTTTTATCGCCCTGTAATAGGTCATCTCTATGACGCGGCCCATACCAACGGGCATTGCCCTGCCTGTTTTCGGCCAATACATGTCACGGCACATCGCTATCTGTTTGAGCAATATCCTGGTGGAGGGTATAAGGCGAAGGTAGTAAAACGGCATATAAGGCGCCAGTATGACAGCGTGAAAAAGTCTGAAATACCGCGTGCTGCCCAGGGCAGGGCCGGCTTTCCCTAAAAATACGGTCAGGGTTCTCAATACCAGAAAAACAATCCCTAAAACGATGAGCGCCCAGCTCATCCACGGCCCCATGTTCATGGAAAAAATCCAGTTGAACACAACAGGCGCCGCTATCAACAGCAATCCCAATACTCCAACATAAGGCCCGGCTTTTACGCGCCCCTGCTCATAATCGTCTCTCTTTTCTTTAAGCTGATTTACCTTTTCCTCTATACCCTTTACAACCGCGGTGTTCAACTTCCCGTACTCTTCGTTCAGTTTTTCAAATTCAACTTCACCGTTTTCCGCTGACTGCCTGGCTGTCCGTTTCAACATCTTTACCGGAAATACGGGCCATCCTTTCTTACGCGCGAGCTTTTCTAACTTCGAAAGATCCTTCAGGATCTCCTTGACAGGGACCTTCCCATTCTCCTCGGCCTTAGTTTCCCAAAGGTCAATAAGGCCTGCTGCGCCCCCTTCTTTGTCAGTATGCCCGTAAAAAACATTATGCCACGCTTTCAGAACATCCTGTTTTATTTCATCTTTTTTATCCTTTTTTTTGGGCTTAGCGCCCATAAAATACTTTTTCGCGTCCTCGAATTCCTGTATCCTGAGGTCCATGTCCCTTATGCCGCGTTTTATCATACCGTCCGTGTCCAGCCTGCCGAACAGGTGCGTTACCAGGGAATGCATGATCTGGTAGCCGGTAAAAGCGCATATCAGTATAGCGCCGACCTTGGCCGCCGGTATGAACCATAAATCGTGAGGAAGCCACGTCATCAGCGCGTTCGCAAAGTCCTTGAACGGCTCCAGGATGCCGGTTTGATCAAGGGCAAGACCCAGCGGCGTCTGCAGCAATATATCAAGAACTCCTTTTTTAAGGGCTACCCCTAACAGATACAAGGCGGTGATGCCGTAGCTGAGCGCAGTAAATACGGTGGATACCGCGCCTGAATCAAGCGTGATGTTTATCATAAAGTCGCGCCACCCGATCTGGCGTATCCTGTCTTCCCTGTACTGGGCTGTTTTCAAATGCCCTGATTTCTGGGCTGTCAGAACCAGTCCCTGCCCCGCCCATTTGCCTATGAACGCCCCGGCGGCAAGCCCCGCGACTGCCGCGATAATGCCTATGCCGATCTGCCCGCGCAGGCCGAATACCGCGCCAAGATTCGAGGCCAGGTCAAGCGCGATTACCGGCGACAGCACAGCGTAGCATCCTGCCAGGGACGCCGCGAGAGAAACGATGGTTATCCACCTTGACCTCTGGTTGTCCTGTTTTATGCCTTCCGCGGGAAGGGAATCCTCGAACGTCTCGGAACCCGGATCCGTCATGTACCGCAGTTTGAGCTTACGTTCGGCCATCCTCATGCCGAGCCTCTTATCTTCAGTCGTGTCTTCCGCAGGGTGGTCTCCCATGGGTTTCAGGTGCTCGAACGCGGCCTGTATGCCAAACCCTCTGGGGCTTTTAACCGTGTCCGTAAAGTCTTTCGTCAAAAGCGCGTCCTCGAATTTCCGCCTGGCGCTTTTCTGCCACTTGTTTCCATCCCAATTTATCAAGCCAGACATTGCGTTGGTGACAAAACAGTTCGTGGTCCCGTCAAGGTGGAACACGGTCCGCCACTTTACAAGGCCAAGCGCCCATTTCCAGCCCGTTTTCTTAAGCAGAGCCATTATGCCTTCGCCTAAATAGAAACCGCCGAACCATCCCGCGAACGGCAGGGCTATTTTTGCCCAAAAAGGCAAGGGCGGGAAACCGGCAGCCGCCAGGATTACACCGCCTGTAAAAAGGCCGAAAGTGAGAATAAAGCTTACCAGGTTCCTCTGAGCTACGAGCCCGAATTTTACGGGAGCCCACCCGCCGTAATCGAGATTACTCGACCGGTTAATGCCGTAAGGCAGGAGAACGAGCACCCCCTGGAACACGCTTGTGCGTTCCCTTTCCCTGAACTCACGGAGAATGAATTCTTTCTTGTTCGGCCAGGCTTTTTTAAAAGCCGCCTTGATCTTTTTTCTCTCGGGATCCGTGCCTTTCAGTTTTTTCATCAGCCGGTCGTATTCTTTCGCCAGTTTAAACGGCTGGGTGAGGTCTATGTTCCATCTGATCGCTTTTTTGTAAAGCGCGGGGTTTTGTTTGAGTATTTCCCGGGGAGCGGCGTCCGCGAGATCCGCGGCGTCCGGCGCCTTTATGGCGTCCGGCGCCTTTATCCTCTCTTCGTATTCCTCTTCCAGGTATTCCTGCATGGCCCGGTCCCTGACGTAACCCGCAGCCAGGGTCCAGAGCTGCAGCCTGTCGGGTTCGTCTTCCGAATCGTAGATCATCCACATATCAGGCATCTCAAAACCGGTATTGTTCTGGACCCTTGAGATCCATTCGCTCAGCGAAAAATTAGTCGCGGCGGGTTTTGGAGTGGGCCTGAACGGCACGCCAAGGTCCTCTCCTGAAGGGGGAGAAACAGTCTGCACGAACATGCGGCCTTCCATGTCAGGCCGGATTTTGAGAAATTCGTTGATCTGCCCCTGGGCTTTGCCCGGCGTAGCCGCCAGGGTCATATGTATCTGAAATCTTGATACGGGATACCGGTTGTTCATTACGCAGTGGTTATAACTGTTCACAAACCTGTCCATGCCACCCCTCCCCGACGGGCGGACTATGGCTACCGTCGGAAGCACCGCTTCGGCAAGACGCGTTATCTCCGCGGACGAAAGCACATTGGCCAGTTTGTCTATTATCGTTTTGTTGCTGATAAGCTTGTTGTTAATGGCGGCATTTTGAGCTCTTTGCACATCTTTATAGTCTTTCACAATAACTTCGTGCGCGGACTTTCTCAACGTGGCGGCACGGAGAATTTCCATTATTTTCTCTTTCTTCCCGCTATCCGTTTCCAGACCACACATGGCCCGGACCAGATTCTGCTGGGAAACCTCGTTTAAAATAACGTAACGGTAATTAAGATGGCTATTCTTTCCGAAAAGCCTGTCGTTCAGCTTGTTTCGATCTTCCTCTGACAGATTGGCTTCAATCGCGGCGATGATCTCTTCGTTCAGCTCTTCGTTTGTCTTTCCTTTTGCCTCGTCCTCAGGGAGGATCAGCTTTTTATCGCGAACCATCCCAATGCTCCGCAGCAAGTTGTGCGATCTTTCGGTAAGCTCCATCCCCTCAAGAGCTTTATATACGCCTTTACATACCAGCTTTCCCGAGGTGTCTTTTATTACGCGGTTCCGCGCGCCGAAGACCATGGAAAGAAGCTCGGTAACAAGCATATCCTGCGGCAGGTCTTCCAACTTCTCCGGTTCGTCAGAAGGCCTGTTCTCCGGAAGGCTTTCTTCGATCTCATCTCCGGTCACGAACGTCCTGGACCGTTTGGAAAACATGCCGTTGGTAAGAAGCCACGGTTTTACCGCCCAGGTGACCGTGAGCACGATTATACTCAAGGTAAAAAGTTTCTTTATAAGGAAATTAATGGGAGAGACCACGGTATCGACCGCGATGCCGGGGATTACTATCTGCGGCACAAAATACCAGACGCCGATCGCGATCATTATCGCCGCGACGGGATAAATATAAATGAGGTTTTGATACCTTTGCCTGACACTCTGAAGCGGAGAAGTGCTTCCTACTCTTTTCTGTTCCTCAACGCCTTCTTCTATAGCGTCTTTACGTATTTTCTTTAACTCTTTTATTGTACGTCCTTCAAAGACGCTTGTCTGCAGGTATAATATACCTTCAAAAAGCAGAAACGCGGCTTTCCTTATAACAGCCTCTTTGTCTCTGCCCTTTCCTCCGGCGTACTCTTTTGCCCTGGTACTATCTTTTTCGTCTTTCACTAAATAGTCCTTAATAAAGTCCTCCGGTTTGATGCCCCACTTGCCGGTGCTGGGGAAATATTCCGGAGGTATCGTGTATCTCCCTCCCCACCGATGTTCCTCCTCTGATTCTTTATGGCTGGGTTGCATCTGGACCCATTTCGGGCCTCTTATATTGAGGACATTAACCCTTCCCCATTCCTCCACAACAAATTTATATTCCATCTCTGCCTGGTCGCCGCCGATAACGTTCTGCGCCTGTTGTTTCACGGCCAGTAATTCCAACCGGGCGATATTGACAGCCTCCATAAGGCTCTGATAATATATTTCTTTGCCGGGCTCTATCCGCTCGGTGACTTTCGGGAACTTCGTTTTTTCGGGAATATTCGTTAAAACCTCCTTTCCTAAAGGAGTTTGTACTATTCTTTCCAGTTTCTGAGAAATACCTTCCTCTAATCCGCTGCCGTCCAGAACTTTCAGCGCCATCTCAACCGCTTTCAACTGGCGCTCGGCTTCTTCTTTGCGCAATTGTTTCCGGCCGAATATTGAACGCAATTTGTCTTTACAGAAAGCCCTGCCGCCGGGGGAAAAGAGGCTAACGGCAATAATTACGACGGCTGTCACCAAGAACCATGACGAATATCCCGCAGTTACTATGGGCAGCCATCCTATCCAGTTCCACGGCGCGAAAGACGCGGCATGGCTTAAAACCTGTAACGAGGATATCAATAATCCGAGCTTCATGAATCTCGCCCCCCAGCCGTAGGGCGTTTCCTTCGGATTTATTTCTTTGATCATCTTGCCTATAACGCCTGCGTCAAAACTCTCTTTTTTGGCCAGGGCTTCCAAAATCCCTTCTAAGTCTTTTAACACCTTTTTTTTCTCTGTTATCCCGGAGAGAAACGTTAATATCGTTTCTAAATATTTCATTAATGCTTCTTTCCCGGTTGGAGCCGGATAGCATCTCAATATCGCTTTTAAGTCTTCTATTAACGTTTCTTTCGTGCTTGTCGCGTCCAGGGATTCCAATATCGCCGCAGAGGCTTCCGCCAACACTTCTTTCCCGCTTGTCACGTCCAGGAATTCCGATATCGCTTCTGATGCTTCTCTCAACGCTTTTTTCTTGTTTATCTCGTCCAGCAATTTCGATATCGCTGCTACCGCTTCTTCTTTCGTAGTTGCCCCATCCAGGAATTCCGATATCGCTTCTAATACTTCCGCCAATCCTTCTTTCGCGCTTGTCCCGTCCGGGGACTCCAGTATCGTTTTTAAATTTTTTATCAACGCTTCTTTCTTATTTATCTCGTCCAGGGATTTCGATATCGCAGCGAACGCTTTCTTCGAAGCTTTTTTCTTGCTTGTCCTGTCCAGAGGCTTCAATATCTTTTCTAATTTTTTTATTAACGATTCCTTCGTAGTTGCCCCTTCCAGGAATTCCGATATCGCCGCTAACGCCTTCTTCGACGCCTTTTCCTTTCTTCTCCTGCGCAAAGGCTTCAACATCAATATCGTTTCAAAGCCTTTTATTAACGCTTCCCTCTCGCTTATCTCGTCCAAAAATTTCGATATCACTGTCGTTGTTTCTTCCAACGCTTTTTCCTTGTTTATCGTGTCCAATGATTTCAACAATGATTTCAATACCGCCGTTGATGCTCCCGCCAACACTTCTTTCTTGTTTGCCCCGTCGAGGAATTTCGATATCGCTTCTGATGCTCCCTCCAACGCTTTTTTTCCGCTTGTCACGTCCAGGAATTCCGATATCGCCACGGAGGCTTCCGCCAACGCTTCTCCTGTCAACGCTTCTTCCCCGCTTGTCCCGCCCAGGAATTTCGATATCGCCGCGGAGGCTTCCGCCAACACTTCTTTCCCGCTTGTCCCATCCAAGTATTTCGATATCGCTTCTGATGCTTCAGCCAACGCTTCTTTCTTGTTTATCTCGTCCAGCAATTTCGATATCGCTGCTGATGCTTCCGTCAACCTCTCTTTCCTGCTTATCGCCCCCAAGAATTTCGATATCGCTGCTACCGCTTCTTCTTTCGTAGTTGCCCCATCCAGGAATTCCGATATCGCTTCTAATACTTCCGCCAATCCTTCTTTCGCGCTTGTCCCGTCCATAAATCTCGATATCACTACTAACGCTTCCGCCAACCCTTCTTTCGTGCTTGTCTCCAAGCCTTCCGATATCGCGTTTAATTCTGCTTCCGTTAACGCTTTTTCTTCGTTTGTCCCGTCCATGGACTCTAAAATTGCCTCTAAGCCTTCCTCCCCGGAAACCGGCGGTTTTTCATCCGGAGATCTCTTCTCCTGTTTCGGTGCGGTTTCCGGCGCGGACGGTCTTCCTTTCCCGGTACCGGCTTTATCTTTCGACACCGGTTCTTTATCCCTTTTACGGGAGGACCGCCATGATCGTATAAGTCCCGCGATAAACGCGAAAAGACCTATGGTTGTCAAAGTATAAATAACCTTTTTTAGTAGTGCCTGAATCCGCTCCGCGGGGGTCAGGAGCTTTTCTTCCTCCGGAAGCCGCGTATTAACAAGCGTGACAACCTGCGCTTCGGCGTTGTCCAGCGAAAACTGCCCTTCGAGCACCTTTTCGGCCTGTTCTTTGACTAGAGCTATCGCGTTGTCTATGGCCTCGGCTTTCTCTTCCCCGGCGTCCTTCACTAATATTTCTATGGCTTTTTTGACGCCGGGGCGCCCTGAAAGCTCTTTAAATGTTCTCATGAAACCGGGATACTCGGTATTCTTTTCTTCGATATGCCCGGACCACCATATGACTTTAGCGGCCTGAAGATCACTCTCAAAGTTTACGGACAAGCCGGCTTCTTGAAGTTTTGCCGTTAGATACAGGGCTGTTTCCATCACATCCAGCAAGGCTCTTTTCCCCGGGCCATCCCTCTTTTTTTCATTAACGGCCATCCAGTCGAACAGGGCGTTAAGCAGACTTTCATTGGAAGAATCTCCAAGGCTGTTCCCCGGATGATCCCTGCCGAACTGTTTTACGATACCGGTGATAAACCTTCTTTCTTCAGTATCCTTACCAAGCCTGTAGTAGGTCTTTTCGGAGTTCTCTATAAAACTTCCGTCTTCCCGGTCTTCAACGCTAAATTCGTAATTGCCCGCGTAAGGATCCTTCTCCGGGATAAGATGCCGGGTGTGTCTCTCGAGTATACGGGAGACAGTAATATTTTTCCCATCCCATATGCCGCTGATCTTGATGCTGATATTCTCGTCTTCTTCCAATACCGCGAAATAGTCCGCTTCCCTGTCCGTAGGCGCGGCGACGGGAATGGTGCAGTTAAACTGCTGCATTTCACCATCCAGTTCCGCTTCTATTATCCTGAAATACGCGACAACCACTTCTTTACCTTTAAATGTCCCGTCCTCATTAACCGTGATCCCGACAACTTCCCTGTCCGCACGGTCGGGATCCGTCATGTCAAGGGCACAGGTCTTATCCCTCTTGACATCCTGGACATATATGACCGTCGGCTCTTTGAAATTATCATATCCAAATCTTTTTATTACGGTTTCTTCCTTTTCCCCTTCGAGAAGGGTTACTCTGGTGCCTATCACAATGCCATTCGAGTCCATAATATCCTCTATTACGCCTTCAACTTGACATATGGGACGATCCGGATGATCTTTCAACGCGTACCAAAGCTGCCACTCCTCTTCTTTTTCATTGTAGGAATAAGAATATATTCGTCCGTCCGTATACGCCATACGTTTTATAACGTCACCGTTTTCATCCAGTTCATGAAGTATCTCCTCCGGCGCTGATTGAAGGGCGACAAAGGTATGGCCTTTTTTGTCTTTAATAAGAGGATCTACAATATCCGCATATACCGTATGAATCTGGTCTTCAGTGTAGAGGACTGTTGCAAGAACCACCCCTTCATTGACAACTATGCGTTCTTTTTTACTTATGGGATCGACGGCTTTTTGACCTGCTTTGTGGGTTTGTGGATCAACTGTAATAGGTCCTGATACCAGCCGTATTATCTTAACAAGCCTGTTTTCGATCACACCTACCTTTATCTCGCATTTTTCACCCGGCTTTGCTTCCGCCGGAACCAGGTATACCTTCTTCTTCGGAGCCGGGCCATATCCATAAATATAAACCGGTTGTGCGTCCTCGGAAAAACTGAATGTGCCATCCTTCTCTATACTTAATTTGCCTTTCCATTCCTCGTAAACCACCAATTCTCCAGGCTCTTCGACTCTGTCGATCTTTCCAACCCAGAAATTCCCGTCTTTTGTTTCTACTTTTATGTAAACTATATGCCCTTTTTCAGGAACATATGAATGAGCATATACCTCAAGTGTTTCATACTCTGCCGGCAGTTCGATATTATCTACATCGCCTATATTGACAAAGCTCGTTTTATCCTTTTTTTGACATTTCGTTAACTGTATCAGCGCGTCGTTTTTGCCGTATACGCCGTAAGTATCAACAAAACCTTTATAAAATACGCCCTCCTGCCTCTCTTCAGAGTCTTTACGCGTAGGAACAGTATAAACGTATGGAATGCCGTCTTCCACGCGGGTGATATATTCCTCCACGACTTCAAGATTCTCTATGTTCGTGTTCTCATCCAGTTCAAACCTTACTTTTCTGTCCAATTTTTCCTTACCCTTGATATCCCTTTTAAACAGGATATATTCACCTGTCCGGGGATCCACCCAGATACGCTCTCCCTCCCATGTATGGTATTCTTCCTCCCTGAAAGTATGGGGCTTCTCATCAATAATCTCGGTTTTCTCCCATATCCATTTTTCTTTTATATCCCTGCTGCCGTAAACCTTTTCTTTCCCGATCCTGTCGCCTTTCGCCCCCAAAGGCCCTCTATACCGGTATCTCTGGCCTCTGTACCAATATCTCTGCCATACTGCCTCTAATACTCCCGGCTCGATCTTACTGGGTATATATGATATCTCAAGATATTCGATCATATCTCTTTCAGGGACATGGACCCCTTTTTCATCATAATACCTGATATTCTTTTCAGCGTGTATCGGCTCACCGATCATATTCCATTTGTTGAAACTCATTTCCTCCGTGCTGTAAAGGTCTCCCTTTTCATATATCTTTGTTGAAAAACCCGTAAGTCTTGCGTATCCATCATAGAAATAAGAAATAGACTTTTCCAGTGTATGTTCTTCGGCTTGTCTGGCAACGACCCTGATCTCTTTAATTTTTTCTTTCTTTTTTGCGGGAACGATCTTGCTGCCAATCATCTCCGCTTCGTAAGTATTCCCGTTGGCATAGTCCGCTTTCAGGGCGTTCCATTTTTCCTCGCCGTCCTCATAACTGATAGCGGTCTTCTGTTCCACCATCTGCTGGTCTTCTGAAATATCCGCGTCCGCCGCGTATTCTCTTGTTTCCTCAGCGCGGACAGGCCTGTTTTGGTCATCCCAGTCCGTAAATACTATCTCGCTGCCGTATACTGCGGCGCCGTCCGTTGTCGTAACCGTAGAAGAAATCCCGGCCGGCCTGTTCTTGTCATCGTACTCATACTCTGTGTTCTCTACGAACCTTACTCTCTTTTCCCTGCCGTCCTTCGCGCGCAAAGTCCTCCACGGTGTCTGTTTTTTATTAAGAGGAGCGGGTCTGCCGTTGATCAGAAGGTTTTCATCCGCCCTGTAGAAATCTCCGTTGACATAATCTACCGTTACGCCGTCCCATCTTTCCCGCCCTTTCTCGTTATACCTTATAATCGATTCCTGTTTCTTAAGCTGCTGGTCTTCTGAAATATCCGCGTCCGCCGCGTATTCCCTTGTCTCCGTAGCACGGACCGGTCTGTTTTGATCATCCCAGTCCGTAAATATTATCTCGCTGCTGTATACCACGGCGCCGTCTGTCGTCGTAATCGCAGAAGACACCCTGACCAGTTTATCTTTGTCTTTCTCGTCATACGTATAATTCGTTTCTTCAACAAGCTTTACCCTGCTTTCCATGCCGTCTTTTGTGGTAACTGTTTCCCATGACGTTTGCCTTTTCCTGAGGGAAGCGGGCTTGCCGTTGACGATCAATTCCTTATCCGCTTCATAATAATCGCCGTTTGCTCTGGTTTCTTTTATGCCGTGCCATGTTTCATTTTCCTTGCCGTAGTCCTGTATGATCGACTCAAATTCGTCTATGCTCCCGGTCCGGTTCCCGTCCTTATCTAAATATTCTTTGTCCTCGCGGGCCCTTACAGGATTCCCTTCTTTATCATATTCGGTGAATGTGATCCTGCTTTCGTACTGGGGCGTATTGTTTATTACAACAGTGATGTCTCTTTTGGATATCCTTCCCTGGCTGTCATACCTTCTCTTCTCATCTCTGTCTGTTTTATAACCTGTTACGGAATCCCAGATAGTCCCGGTCTCCCTGATTATTCTCCGCCAGCTGTCATGCCTGAACTTATAAAAATCATGGAGCAGCGGCTCGTCAAGATCATACTCAATAAAACGCTGCCCTTCTTTCCAGACGGATCTCGGCGGCGGCGCGTAAGGCACAATACTGTTCCCACCGGAAGATATTGTCCCTATAAAACCGTAACACTTTGTTACTCTCTGTGCCCTATCGAAAAAGGTTACCCAGACTTCATGAACGCTGGGATTCTCAACGTCCCCGACTTCTCCTTTTAACACCACGGTTTCCGGGGACAGGGACAGAACCGTCCTGTTCCGGATGTCCTTGAATATGTAGGATACGCCGGTCTCTCTCTCCTGGTCGTTCTCATCCCGTTCAACGGCATGTCTGGCCACAACCGCATGTATTCCAACGTCCTCAAGCTCATCTGATAATGTCTCCGGCAGGTCTAATTCATCTTCCTTGAACCGTTTTGGGGCGTCGTATCTGGCCACGACTATCTCATTTTCCATATTCAGAACCTTGCCGCGGCGGATCGTGACACCCTTGACTTCCTTTACTAAATCTCCGGCTTTTTTCTTTTTGGCGTTATAATCCGACACGTATATCTTTCCGTCAGGCCCCACAGAATACTTCAAGGTCGAAAACGGATCTGTCGGATCCTTGCAATAGCCGATGGTAGACTCGGGTATCCTTTTGTCGCGTGGAGCTTTCCCATACTTTGCCTTATAGTCTGCCACATAGGCTGCCTTCTGAGACATCTCTGTCAACAGGCTTTCCAGCTCTTCAATCTCCTCCTGAATTATTCCCTGCTCTTCCGCAGTCTTTCTTGACTTTGCAATATTCAGCTTGCTTATTATGCCTTTGAGTTTGGCTACTGCTTCATCCCACTTTCCTTTATTTATAAGCCTCCGGAGCGCTGAAAGTTCGTCTCCCAATGTTTGCTCTGCCCCCATAGTCCCATCCATGGCTGCTACAAACTGCGGCATGGACATATTCAGCAGTCCAGACAGATCAAGGCGCTTTCTGATATTTTCAAGCTCCTCTTGCATTAAGTTTTTATCGGTCCACTCTATTTTTATAAGATGTCCTTTCTCATAGTGATAGATGCGGTTTTCCCTGGGTTTTAGGGAACCGCTTACCTCTTTCACGTATGTCCCTTCCCTCTTCGCGTATGTCCCCTCTATTATCTTTTCTACCGTACCGTCCTTATATACAATGACTTTCCACGGACCGCCCTCGGGAGACGTGCCTTCGAATTCGGTCGATGTTATTCCGAGATGCTTTTTGGCGAACCTGCGGGCCTCCGGTGTGTAATCAATATCTTTTTCCCCGGGAATAAAAGGTATAAAATAGGTGATTTTCTCCAGATTGTCTTTGTCATTATAACCAAAGGTCGCTACAATCGTTTCTCCCTCCTCTGATACTGTAACCTTTCCATCTTTGACGCTGAGGCCGGTTATTTGTCTTAATACCGGGCCGACTTCCCCGGTTTGCGGGTCCTTTATCCCGGAAACATATGTCTTCCCGTGCAAGGAGGTCTTGGGATGCTTATCCGTGAACGCTTCATAATACTCCTTATCTGTCCTTCCTATCATGCTGACAGGCTCGGCGCCTTTTTCTGTAATAACATTGCCCTGGCCATCGGTTATTTTACTAACCTCGCCGTTTTCATCTGTTTTGAATTGTCCCCAGTATTTTTGTTTTAAAACCAGCTTCCTCAGGCCTCTCACTGCGGCATATTCGCCTGTATAATAAAAAGTCCAGTCGTTTTTCCTGTTTTCCACTTTCTTGTTTTCCACTATATCTTCCACATAGAGCGTTCCCGCTCCATCTTCGCCGAAACGCTTGATAAGGTCTCCGGCAAGCACGATACCCTTGTCAATGGGCTGGATCTTGCCAAGGTATTCTTCCATCTGCCTGAGCTTTCCGGAAATTATTTTTCCTTTGAATATTGTGATAGCGATGTCCTGCCTTATTGAAAATTCCAATTTTTCCCGGCTTGACTTTTCTTGCCCCGGCTCTGGTTTCTGGAGATATATTGTAGAGGTCTTTTTGCCGTTTATTGTGATCTTTCCCCGAACCGTATAAACATACCCGTCCTGATAAAGGTAGATCTCTGCGGGGACCACGTTTCCGGCTTTAACGTTATCGATAAACTGTTTGAACTGTTCAGCGTTATCGGCAATTTCCTCCGGGGCCTGGTACATCACCCTTATCCTGCCAAGCGAATCCCTCACAACTATCTTTCCCTTACTTTCTTTTTCCGGGAGAGTCTCATCTTCGAGGATCAGATCATACGTGAGCATTTCCGTACCGCGTCCCACAGTCTCGCTGGAAACGAGCTGTTCCTGTTCCACTTCTTCCTCGTCTTTCTTTTCTTTCTTGCTCACAGCTGTCCTTATCGGTTCCCCTGATTCTGATATGGTAACAACCTTTGTGTAATCTTTCCCAGACTGCGTCCGCCCGGTTTCACTCATCTCAAGGCTTCCGTCAGGCTTGACTTCATAGTAATAGCTGGCGTAAGAATCGTCCGGATTTACAGAACTCCACATTCTCCACTCTTCGCCCTGTTCGCCTGTCACTGGATTTGTCCTGCCCTGATAAACCGCCTGTACCCCTGTAAATGTCCCGTCGGTTTTGAAGGTCTGGGCTATGATGGTCATATTCGCGTATCTGGGGTCGCCCGCGTCATCGTAACGGCTATACACGGTATATGTCTTTGTTTCCGGGTCATAATCCATTTTCCTCGCCCTCACCATATACCGCCGGCCCTTCTGGTCATCACGGACCTCATACACGTAATAGACCAGCTTCCCGTCAACCTCGACCATAGACTCGTGAAGTTCATCCATACCAAGCAGAGACTTCATCACTTCTTCCGGTGCTTTGTCCTGTAACTCATCAATATCTTTGTCTGTCGGATACGCCGCAAGCGTGTTAACGAATTTCTGACGAACCGCCTTTGCTCCCTTATCATCAAAGGTTTTCCGGACCTCATCAACGGCCCACAACTGCCGGCCCATAAACCCGGGCAGTTCAGCCTGCGTTTTGTATTCGTTCTCCTTCTCTACGGAATGCTCATGTTCCCCTCTCAGTATTTTCTGCAGCCCGCGGTCCTCGTGAATATGCTGGACAGCAGTCAAACCGTCCACTACAAATGCGGCGACTTCGCCCCCTCCCGGAATGAGCACGCTGACAACACTCACTGTGGTGTTTTTGATCCCTATCCAGATCTTTTCGAGCCAACCGATCCCCTCAGGCGCGCGGCCGCGCTCAAGAAACGCATCAGCCGCTTTTTCAGCAGCTTTCAGAAAATATTTCAGGGCCTTCCCGCGCAATTCGGGGTTCGCGGCGCTTCTGTCATACACCAGGCTGAACTTATACGCTATCTCAAACCAGTTTTTATCTTTATCCCCGCTCTTATAATGTTCAAGGGCCTGGTTGTATAACTGTCCCGCTTCCCGAGGCCAGCTATTAGTATCAATACCCTTAACCATGTTATCAATGGTTAGCTTCTTGATCCTGATCCTGATGTCCATCCCCTGTGCCACCATCTCGTCTGCCACGTCATCTACCCCTGATATTGAAGTAGAGTTACCTTTGTCAAGCTCCCCCATCCACTGATATATGACCCTGGCTCGTTCAAGGTCGGATCTCTCGGATTGGAATGCATCCTCCGGGGATGTAGCGCGACCGACAATTATCCGTTCCACTTTCATATCGTCAGCGACCTCGTAGCCGGCCACCCCTTTCCTGACAACCTTGAAGTAAGACAGGTCTATACCACCTCCGGCGGTGATCGGTATCTGGAGGCCAAACTCAACCCTGTCTATATGAAAAGGCAGGACGAGGTTTATCGCGATTTCTTCTTCTTCCCTGGCAGGTGTAGCTTTCTTCGACAGGGTACCGGTGTTAGGATCAATGGTGGCTCGTGTAGCCGCGGTGAAGTCTGTTGTGACATTTCCCCACAGAATGGGGAAATGTCCTTTTGGCTCAAGCACCTTTTCCGATCCCGGGATAACCTTTGCAAGCTCGGCAATCGCTTTGGGCACATCCGCATAAACGGGAAATCTCTTCGTACCGTCAGATATCACCAGGATCAGCGCGTCTTCACGCGCGCCTTCTTTTATGACATTGTCTATCTTCTGCTGGTCGTTCTCATATCCGATATCGTTCCATATTGAAAGAACCCTGCCCAAGCTCGAGAAGGAATCAAGGACTGTTTTGTCATCCGCTAACCCGCTAAGGCCGTGCAGCGCCATATAATCCTGATACATCCACGAAGCCTCAACCCGCGTAAGGCCGGACCCTGTTTCTAAACCAAGCCCCACGGGCACAAACACTGCTCCACGCTTCTGTATATCATTGATCTGCAAAAGCAGTTCTTGGACCTCCACGTTGGCGGGATGGTCTTTGAGGGTTTTGAGCAATATTTCTTTTGCCTGTTTCAGGTTATTTCCTTTCAGGTAACCTCTGGCGGCGTTTATGTTCTGTTGGAGCGCCATTTCTTTTTTGCTTATATCCTCGCGTATTTTGGGCGTATCCTGATTTCCGGGATAAACCTTGTCAGCCGCATCCAGGGCTTTACGGGCTTCCTCATAATCCCCTTTGTCGCGATATTCCCGTGCCTGGCCGCAAAAATATCCGCACGCCTTTGCTTTGACCGGTTCGCTCCAATTATGAATGTTCTCAGAAGGCAGGTTAATCATTTCCAGATAATCTATTTCGGACCTCCGGCTGTTAATGTACTCCCTTTTTATTGCTTCGGCATCCTTGTTCAAAGCAAGGAAAGGATATCCCCGTGTAACCATGTCCTCCACTGCTTCTTCAAACTTTTCCCTTCCGATGTGATCATACGGAGATATAGCGCGCAAGTCCTTCTTCAACGACGAAATATTGGCTTTTGTGTGCGCTTCTGTACGTTCACGCATCAACCTGTCCAGCTCTCCGGCTGTCGCGGTTTTAAGCTCTTTAAAGCGGCTGCCATAACCGAACAGGGATCCCTGTTCCTCCAACCACATTAATCCCTCTTCTACTGCTTTAAATTTTTTCTGTTTATAGAGTTTCTCCAGGTGAGTCAGATATACGTCCATTTCCCCTTCTGTGAGAGTACGCGGCACAAGTATCTCTTCCCCTTTTAGGACACGCGGCTCAACTATCTTCTCTGCTGCCACGGGTGACAATGAAACCTTTAGCGCGTCTCCCGGTTCGCCCGGCCTGGCTTTCTCTTCTTCAACAGCCGGGGCCGCTTTCACTTCCGGTTCCAGCCGTTCCACTCCGGGAGTGGCCACTCCCGGAGTGGAATAATCTTCGGAAACCGGGGTAACTTCGGCGGGTATTTCCGGTTTTTCTTTCTGAAGGAAA
>QNCM01000038.1 GCA_003644505.1 Candidatus Makaraimicrobium thalassicum
GACAATAGACAGGATAAGAAATATTCTTTTGAATCGTCACATCGAGTGGCTGTTTTGAAGCGTTCTGTACAGGGCATAGGCTGCTCGAGCGGGCATGGTTCCCGAAGGCCAAAGGCCTGAGGGGGAGCGAGGGCAGGCTTTGAGCTCGATTTCCTCGCTGGGGAAATCGAGCGGCCCTGGTAAGAACGCTTCAAAACAGCCACTCGCCGGTTGAAGCATATTTTTTTGGCTAAACGCTTACGTTTCATACCCGCCCGTGGGGCGCTTTATATTTTTCATTTGTGTTTCCTATAGTATTTCTATATAATTTACTACTGCCGCTATCATTTAGCATTCATATCTTTTTAATTTTGATAAAACGCGGAAGGGGGCGGAATGGATAGAGGACGTGTGATATTGACACGTGAGGGACGCGAGAAACTATGCAGGGAACTGGAGTTCCTTAAAGGGGAAAAGCGGCGGGCGATAGCAAAAGACCTTGCCAGGGCGAGAGCTCACGGCGATCTAAGCGAAAACGCCGAATATGATGCCGCGAAAGAAGCCCAGGCCATGAATGAAAAAAGGATCGCTGGACTGGAAGACACGCTGACCCGGGCGCGGCTGCTTGATGACAATGCCATGCCCAGCGATGAAGCCCTGCTGGGGGCGACCGTAAAAGTAAAGGATCAGAATACCGGCGGGGAATTTGATTACATGCTTGTTGCTGAAGAAGAGTCTGATTTTGGGCTGAATAAGATATCTGTTTCCTCTCCGGTGGGAAAAGCGCTTCTTGGGCATAAGGCGGGCGATATCGTTGAGATCCGGGTTCCGGCCGGCGAACTTAGATATAAGATCATCGGAATAAGCCGGTAGGGCCGGATGGGTTGTGATTAACGTTAAAGGAGGAACCAAAGATGGGGTTTACTGATATCAGCAGATGGAAAAGGATAATCGTAATTTTGTTTATCGCCGCGACAGTTTATTCTTTTCTTCCGCTTATCCCGTTTTGGTTCATGGAAGGCGCGGGACCGGATGACAATAATCAGGCTAACGTAGAGAAACTCCGGGACAACAGGGGGGCGTATTTTTCGTTCATTGTTTTCGGCGATAACCACGCCGGACTTATCTTCAACGACGCGTCCACCATTAAGGAAATATGGCACATGAACCGGGAAGACAGGTTCTGGAAAGTCCCCATAGATTTCGTCCTGAGCGCAGGGGATATAACCCTTGACGGCAAACGCCCGCATTTCCTGGCTTATAAAAAATTGCAAAAACTTATAAAATTCCCCGTGATCGCAGCCATAGGCAACCATGATGACCGGCAGCTTTTTGAGGAGTTCTGCGGTGACAAGGAATTTAGTTTTTCAAATCGGAATTCGTACTTTATCGTGCTGGATAATGAGGGGGGACAACTCGGAGAGTCGCAGTTCCGCTGGCTGGAGGAGCAGTTGAGAAAAGGACAGGAATATGACCACATCTTTATCGCTATGCATAAGCCGCCCTTTGATCCCTGTCAACAGGAGTGGTATAACATGGATAACCAGCCATGGGCCTACAGGTTCCGCAAACTTTGCGGCCGGTACAATGTGGATATGGTCTTCACCGGGCACAAGCACATGTTCAAACACGAACGATTTGACGGTGTGGATAATATCGTGACCGGCGGCGGCGGCATGCTTATAGAGATACCGGAGGCTGATGGCGGGTATCTCCATTATGTCAGAGTGATGGTCAACCATGATTACGTGACGTACGAGGTAAGGAAGATATCGCCGCCTCTCTGGGAATACCTGACGTATTATTTAGGGAAAGAGGCGATGTACTGGTTCCGGAATCTATACGGTTCCGGATATATATTCGGAAGGAACACAAGGATAGAGCGGCAGCGCGTAGCCGGTCTTAATGACTGCGAATACTGGCTGTGGAAGTAGAAAAGGAGAATTCCATGAAGAAACAAAAATGGAGCCCCGGGACGCTCGGCGTTCATGCGGGCTACACGCCCGAGCCGACAACAGGGGCGAGGGCAGTACCCATATATCAGACCACGTCCTATGTGTTCAAAGATACGCAGGACGCGGCGGACCTCTTTGCGCTCAGGAAGTTCGGCAATATCTACACGCGCCTGATGAATCCGACCGTGGATGTCCTGGAAAAAAGAGTAGCATCGCTTGAAGGCGGCGCGGCCGCTGTGGCTGCGTCTTCCGGACAGGCGGCTGTTACCCTCACGATCCTTAACCTGGCCTCTTCCGGTGACGAGATAGTGGCGTCGGGCAGCCTGTACGGCGGGACATATACCCTGTTTCATTACACGCTGCGCAAACTGGGGATCAACACTGTTTTCGTGGATTCTACCGATCCGGAGAATTTCCGGAAGGCGATCACAAAAAAGACCACGGCGCTGTATGCCGAAACCCTGGGAAACCCGAAGCTGGACGCTCTTGATCTTGAAAAGGTCTCCGGGATAGCGCATGAGAACGGGATACCTCTGGTCATCGACAATACCGTAGGGACGCCCTGTCTTGTGAACCCCATTCGTTTCGGCGCGGATATAGTGGTGCACTCGACCACCAAGTACATAGGGGGTTACGGCACATCTATCGGCGGGGTTATCGTGGATTCCGGGAACTTTGACTGGGCAAACGGCAGGTTCCCTCAGCTGACAGAACCTGATCCCAGCTACCACGGCATAAAATTTACCGAGAGTTTTGGAAATGTTCCGGGTCTTGGTAATATAGCCTTTGCGGTCAAGGCGCGCGTCAGCCTTCTCAGGGACATAGGGTCGTGCATGAGCCCTTTTAACGCGTTTCTCTTCCTGATAGGGCTGGAAACGCTTCATCTCAGGATGCCCCGCCACAGTGAAAACGCCATGGAGATCGCGCGGTTCCTGAAGGGGCATAAAAAGGTGTCGTGGGTGAATTATCCGGGCCTTGTCGAGCATCCGCAGCATGAAACAGCCCGTAAGTACTTTAAGAACGGATGGTATTCCGGGCTCCTGGGTTTTGGTATAAAGGGCGGACTGGAGGCTGGAAAGAGGTTTATCGATTCGCTTGAACTCTTCAGCCATCTCGCCAATATAGGTGACGCCAGAAGCCTGGCGATTCATCCCGCTTCCACCACGCATCAGCAGCTCACGCGTGAAGAACAGGAAGCGGCAGGCGTTACGGAAGACTTTATCCGTTTGTCGATCGGCATCGAGGATGTCGAGGATCTCATTGCGGATCTTGAGCATGCGCTTGCGGGCACATAATGACCGAATGACCGATGCGGGATCGGAACCGGTTCCGATCCCGCATCGGAAATCCGGGGAAGGGCGTTTTGAAGATATACGATGATATCACGCAGACGATCGGCAATACCCCTCTTGTGCGGCTCCGAAAGATCGGGAAGGGGCTGCCGGGCAACATAATAGCGAAGGCGGAATTTTTTAATCCGCTTTCGAGTATTAAAGACCGTATAGCGGCGGCAATGATCGAAACCGCCGAAACGGAGGGTAAGCTGAGAAAGGGGTCGGTGATCGTCGAACCGACAAGCGGCAATACGGGGATCGGACTGGCTTTTGTCAGTGCTGTCAGAGGCTATAGACTTATCCTTACGATGCCCGATACAATGAGCGCTGAACGGCGCGCGCTTCTGAAAATATTTGGTGCGGAGCTTGTTCTTACGCCCGGGGAAAAGGGGATGAAGGGGGCCATTGAGAAGGCAGAGGAGCTGATCAAGAATATCCCGGACTCTTTTATGCCGCAGCAGTTTAAAAACAGAGCCAACCCTGAAATACACAGGAAAACCACCGCACGGGAGATATGGGAGGATACTGGCGGGGAAGTGGATATATTCATAGCCGGGATCGGGACAGGCGGGACTATAACCGGCGTGGGAGATGCGCTTAAAAAGAAAAAAGCCGAAGTGAAGATCATAGGCGTAGAACCCGAAGCTTCAGCGGTCATTTCCGGGGGAAAGGCCGGGTCCCACAAGATACAGGGTATAGGCGCGGGGTTTGTCCCGGAGGTCTTGAAAAAAGAGTTAATAGATGAGATAATAACCGTTTCCGATAATGAAGCGGGAGAGTATGCCCGTGCCCTGGCCAGAGAGGAAGGATTGCTGACCGGGATATCCGCGGGGGCGAATGTCGCAGCCGGCGTCCGGATCGCTTCCAGGGAAGACAGCAGAGGAAAAAATATCGTCGTGGTCCTGCCGGATACAGGCGAAAGGTATTTGAGCACCTGGCTGTTCAGGGATTTTCTGGAGTAAAATAAGTTCGCACGAGCCGCAAAAGGGGATAAGACTAAGAGCATGACCGATAAAAATAGGGAAAAGAAATTAGAATTCGTTGAGACAAAATATTACAGCGCGCCCGGGGGCAGGGATTTTATCCTTGAAAACGGAGCCGTCCTTCCCGAGTTCAGGATCGCCTATGAGACATACGGCAGGTTGAACAGCCGGAAGACAAACGCGGTCCTTATATGCCATGCGCTTTCCGGTGACGCGCATGCCGCGGGTTTTCACCAGGGCGATAAAAAACCAGGCTGGTGGGACGAGATGATCGGTCCCGGCAAGGCCTTTGACACAAAGAAATATTTTGTCATCTGTTCTAATGTGATCGGAGGCTGCAAAGGTTCAAGCGGTCCCAATTCCGTCAACCCTTCTACGAAAAGGCCTTACGGTCTCAGTTTTCCGATCATCTCCATGAAGGACATGGTGAACGCCCAGAAGGAATTGGTCGATTTTCTGGGGGTCAAAAAGTTACTTTCAGTATGCGGGGGGTCAATGGGCGGCATGCAGGCCCTGCAATGGGCCGTGTCTTATCCGGAGATGGTTGTTTCTTGCATTCCCATAGCCACGGCGTATAAACATTCCGCGCAGCAGATCGCTTTTGATGAGGTCGGCCGGCAGGCGATAATGGCGGACCCGGCCTGGAACGGCGGCGATTATTACGGAAAAGAGCATCCTTCAGCCGGGCTGGCGGTCGCGCGTATGATAGGGCATATTACCTATATGAGCAATAAGTCCATGGAACAAAAATTCGGCAGGATGTTAAAAAAAAAGGAACTCGGGTACGAATTTTCCACGGAGTTCGAAGTCGAAGGTTACCTGCGCTACAGGGGAGACAGTTTTGTCAAACGGTTCGATGCCAACTCTTACCTGTACATCACCAAGTCCATGGATTACTTTGACATACAGGAAGGCAAGAAACTGTATCATGCGTTTAAAGACGTAAAGGCAAAATTCCTAGTCATAGCGTTCAGTTCGGACTGGCTTTATCCGCCGTCTCAGTCAAAAGAGATAGTCAAGGCCCTCAAAATGAACGGCATAGACGTGACGTATTGCGGGATAAGTTCGGATTACGGGCATGACTCTTTTTTGCTCGAATTCGGCGAAGAGACAAAGCTGATAAGACATTTTCTGGAAAATGTGCACAGGAAGCTGGAGAAATAACCATGACAAGCAAGAGGAAAGAAGAGTTGAGGCTTGACCACACGGTTATCGGGGAGATGATCGAGCCGGGATCCATGGTGCTTGATATGGGGTGCGGTAATGGTGACCTTCTGGAATATCTTGTATTGAACCAGAATGTCAGGGGCAGCGGTGTCGAGATAAGCGAAGAAGCTATCTACAAATGCGTTGAAAAGGGCCTTAGTGTGTCCCACGGCGATATCGATTCAGGGCTGAAGGAGTACCCTGACGCGTTCTTTGATTATGTCATTTTTAACCAGACCATGCAGCAGGTCCACAGGCCCATGGAGGCCATGATGGAAGCTTTGAGGATCGGGAAAAAAGTCATAATAGGTTTTCCGAATTTTTGCCATATAAAAGCCAGGATGCAGATATTCTTCGGCGGCCGTGTGCCAGTAACCCCGTCTCTGCCGTATTCCTGGTATGACACGCCAAACCTTCATTTTTTGAGCATCAAGAATTTTACGGACTTCTGCGCTGAACAGGGGATAATCATCGAGAAAAAGGTTTTTCTGTCCCAGAAAAGGATAATAAAGATTTTCTCCAATATTTTCGCCCTGAACGCGGTATTCCAGGTTTCCAGGAGGTAGTTTCAGTCCTTATGCCCTGACCTGGAACCGGCCGAGGAAAAACCGTCATGTCCAAAGATAAAATCGCTGATTCATTTCAGAAATATTACAAGAAATTGAATGACGAGCAGAAAAAGGCCGTTGACACGATCGAAGGGGCTCTGCTGGTGCTGGCCGGCCCCGGGACGGGGAAAACGCAGCTTCTTTCAGTGCGTGCCGCGAACATCCTTCTGAAGGGAGGGGTCTCTCCGGAAAACATCCTTATATTGACTTTCACAAACGCCGGGGCAAGGGCCATGAGGGACAGGCTCGCACAGATCGTGGGGGATAAAGGCTATGATGTCGAGGTCGAGACTTTCCATAGTTTTGCCAACTCTATCGTGCTTGGATCGGAAGGCGCGATCAAATATGTCAAGGATAAGATAGAGATCAGCGAGGTCGAAAAGGTAACGGCCATAGAATATATCCTTGATAACGTGAAAGGGGTCGAGTCTCTAAGGCCGTTTGGTTCGCCTTATATCCACCGCAGGGAGATAGAGAAAAGGATAAGCGAGCTTAAGAACGAAGGCATCTCCCCCCGCGAGTTCAAAAACAGCTTGAAGGATATCCAGCCTGACGGTATTAACCTCGAAGAAAAACATATCTCGCGCCTGAACGCGCTCGCGCTTATATACGAAAGCTATGAAAGGCTTAAAGACGAGGACTGTACCGTGCTTTTCGATGAAAGGGGCCGCAAGGATTATGATGACATGATACTCATAGCCCTGCACGCGCTGAAAAACGACAGGGAGCTGCGGGATATCTTCAGGGAACAATACAGATACATCATGGTGGACGAATATCAGGATACCAACGGCGCCCAGCTGGAACTGCTGTTCGCCATTCTCGATCCTGACTCTCCCGATCTCTGCTGTGTGGGCGATGATGACCAGTCTATTTACAGATTTCAGGGGGCCACTCTGTCGAATTTTCGCGTATTGAAGGAAAGGGTGCCTTCATTGAGGACGGTTGCGCTCAGGAACAACTACCGTTCGACCGGCGAGATAATAGACCTTTCGGAAAAGATCATCGCGCGGCTTCCTGAAAAGGAGCGTATAGCCGCGAAAGAACTCAGGGCGTGCCGGGATTATGACAATCGGGCTATCCGGTTCCTGGAATTTTTGACTGAAGAGGAAGAACTCGCCTTTATCGTAGAAGAGATAGAACGGCAGGTCGATCTTATTAAAGAGGATAAGTCCCTTACGGATGAAGAAAAAGCCAAACCCTTCAATAACATTGCGGTGCTCGTGCGTAAACGCAAGCAGATATTGAAAGTAATAGATGTTTTTCTTAAAGCGGGGATCCCTTACGCCACGGACGGAGAAGAGGATATCCGCCGGGAAAAACGTGTACGCCAGATGCTTGATGTGCTGGAACTTGCTGGTATGGACACCAGAAGTGCTGAAGCAAAGTCGCGCTCTCTATACAAAGTGCTTACCTCCGATTATATAGGCGCTTCCCATTCGGACATACTGAAACTCATCGGCTTTGTCAACGAAGGTAAGCGTCTGGCGAAGGAGAAGGATATCGGGAGATACCGCGGTCTGAACCTTTTTCAGCAGTTCCAGGAGCATTTTATGCGTTTTGCCGGGAAGGACGGGGACGGGAGGTTTCTGGCTCCATCCCGGGAGGAATCCGCCAGGCTGCGAATTGCGCGCGAACTCGGGTTTGAGGATCCTCACGCTCTGCATAAGGCCGCGTGGGCGATAAACAGGCTCTTGACGGACGCGGGTAGCCGTCCCGTTCATGATATGCTTATGCGGTATATTGAGGATACCCGGCTGTACAGGTTCATCCTGAAAAGATACGAACATGATAAGGTCCTTCGGATAAGGGATCTCAGGTCACTGGTTTCCTTCATCAATATGGTGAAAAGATCCGATCTTGCCAATCCGGCTCTGGGGCTTGACGATTTCATCAGGGAAATGGGCCTGAGGGAAATGCACGGGATGCCCATACAGGGCAGGCTGGCCACGCTAAGCCAGGATGGAGTGCGTATTCATACGGCCCATAAGGCAAAGGGGCTGGAATTTTACGCCGTATTCATCCCCTTCAGCCTCCAGCAAAAAAGCTGGCCGCTGCGGAGGAAGCCTGATGTGGTTCCGCTGCCCCCGGATATATACAGGAGCAAGGAGCGTGTGGAGGAGAAAGGCAAGATAAAGCTTTTGGACCTTTACGATGAACTCCGCCTGTTTTATGTGGCTTCCACGCGGGCAAAGTCTCATCTTACATATACCGCCACCCCCGCGGAAAAGGTCATTGTAAGCCCGTTTTTGAGTCATCTGGGCATTAAACCTGAAACGGGCTCACCTGTGGATGAGGAAAGTTTTCTCGGCAGGTTCCTTGAGTCAAGCCCGGAGGATGACTCTTTCAGCGGCACTTCGGAGATATTGAAAGATGTTATTTCCGGGCTTATCCTGACGCCGACAAGCTTGAACAATTATATAAACTGCAGGCGAAGATTTCTGTACGACAATGTCCTGATGCTCCCGGGGATAAAAACCCAGCAGCTGACTTTCGGGAATTGCGCCCATCAGGCGCTTGAAGATGTGTATACGGTTTTTATGGACACCGGGAGAATGCCTGGGTTCGCGGTTTTCAAAAAAGCGTTCAAACGGGAGCTGGAATACCAGGGTGTTAATGACGCCATAAGGAACGGGTGCCTGAGCAAACTGGATGGATTAAAGAACTGGTACGATAAGGAAGCCGCGTCTCCCGTTATGCCGCTGGGGCTGGAGAACAAACTGGAGATAGCCCTTTCCGGGGGAGTGGCGTTCCGGGGCACATTCGACAAGATAGAGAAGGAGGGTGAGGGCGCGCTAAAAGTTGTCGATTACAAGACGGGTAAACCCGACAAACATATTAAAGCCATAGCGAATTGCCGGGAGCTTTCTGAATATAAATGTGACGGTTATCTGCGCCAGCTTGTAGCGTACAAGCTGCTGTACGAAAAGAGCAGGAAAAGGGCGGGCGAAAGCTATACCGTCGTAAAGGGTGTTCTTCAATTCCTGGAACCGGCTTCCCAAACAGTCGCTAAATACGACCTGATAAAAGGTGAGTATCGTGACGAGACTGTGGAGTTGACGGATGATATGGTCGCGGAGCTGGAAAAAGTGATACTGGGATGCTGGCGGGATATCCAGGCACTGAAGTTCGATAAGCTGCCGGAACGCGACCACAGAGAAAGATGCGTCCGGTGCCCGTATGACTCCATCTGCTGGGGCTCGTAACAGTTCAGCAAAAAAAAATGTACCTCAACCGGCGAGTGGCTGTTTTGAAGCATTCTTGCCAGGGCCGCTCGATTTCCCCAGCAAGGAAATCGAGCTCAAAGGCTACCCTCGCTCTCCCTCAGGCCTTTGGCCTTCGCAGAACCTGAGCCCGCTCAGGCAGCCTATGCCCTGTACAGAATGCTTCAAAACAGCCACTCGATACGACTATTGAAATGAATATTTCTTATTTCCCGCTGGAGGAAAAGCGTCTTCTGTCAGTTACAGTGAAGGAGAAAAGGTTATGGACAAGAGATTTATTTCAGGGTTCCAGGTCAACGAACAGGTTGATTCGTTTTTCATGCTCAGAAAGAAGAACCTGCGACTGACAAAGTACGACAAGCCGTATCTTGAGATGACCTTTGCGGATAAAACAGGAAGAATAGAAGGGCGCCTGTGGGATAACGCGGAGAAGTTTAACGAATCCGCAAGTACGGGTGACGTCGTCCGGGTCAGGGGCACAGTGGATAAGTACCGGAATGAAAAACAGCTTAAGGTGGATTTTATCGCCAAGGCGGATGAGAGGGCTTTTCAGTATGAGGATATGGTCCGTGTCGCGGAGAACAGGGGACAGATATATGAGAACATCCTGTCCTATCTGGGAAGCATCAAGAATCCATGGATACATTCCCTGGCAGAGCGGTTTACCGCGGATAATAAGCTGATGTCCATGTTCAAGGACGGAGTGGGAGGAAAAAGCTGGCATAATGCTTATATCGGAGGGCTTATCGAACATACTTACGAGGTCATGTACATAGTTGACCAGATGTGCCGGCTGTATCCGGAGGCTGACCGGGATGTCGCTCTTTTCGGTTCGTTCATACATGACATAGGCAAGGTGCTCGAACTGGACGCGAAGGAACTGGAATATACCACAGAAGGCGGGCTTCTGGGGCACATTGTCATCGGCTACGGGATCCTCAGCGAAAAGATACGACAGGTGCCGGATTTTCCGAAAGAACTGCGTCTGCGCCTGGAACACATTATCGTGAGCCATCACGGTGAATACGAGCAGCAGTCACCGGTACTGCCGAAGACCCTTGAGGCGACTATTGTGTACCAGACGGATGAACTGGTCTCCCAGGCAAATGCCATCAAAGAAATTCAGCTGTCCCAGGCAGAAGAGGGAAGGCTATGGAGCAACTATGTTTCGATAAAGAGCAGAAAATATTACATCAGGAGCGCGCGCGAAGAGGGCTGGGACCACCCCGGCTTCGAAAAAGATGAGAAAAATGGGGTCAACGCTTAACAATTAACTTTTTTTGAAGAAAAAATCATATAAGCATAACAGGAATCAAAATGTTAATTGTTAAGCGTTGACCCCACTCTGATATTGTCGATGTAGACGGGGCCGGAATAGGGGATCGCGTTCGATTCTATCCTTACGGCGATCTTGCGGATGTCTGTTTTGAAGTTTTTGTCCATCTTGATTCTTTTCCAGTCAGTGCTGCTGTCGGAGATATCAGCCCTGACGGTGGTCCATTCTCCGGGCTTGAGACGGACGCCGCGGGTCATTTCAATGAATTGCCAGTCCTCACCGGCCGTGAATATGAGTTTTCCCCTTAGTCTCTCCGGCGCCTCGGGCGGCAGATAGATATCCGCCTGCAGCGTGTCATAATCTTTTAGATCAATGTACTGCTGTATCTCCACAAGTGCCGCTGTCCATTTTTCTCCCGGGAATTCGGTATAAAGCTTGATACTCCCGGTGCCTTTGCTTGCGAAGTCCTCGGTTTGCTTCAGTGACCTGGCTACGTGGTCTGCCTTGTCAAACGCCCATCCGGGGATTCCCCAGCCTTCACTATTTTCCTCGAAATCGTAAAGGGTTCCCAGGCCTTTAGAAACCTGTTTTGCCAGAAGCGCATCAGGGATGTGTTTCACCAGTGCTATGGTGGGTATGACTATCTCTAGTGTTTTTCCAGCGATGGTTTCTTTGACCCCGGCACCCGGCACGGGCCGTATACTGGTGCCAGCGTTGACAGGTACGTGTTTATACTGCAGGAAATAAGCCGCGAAAATAATAAGGCCGCCGGCGAGAACAAGAATTATGGCAAAAAAATTCACCTGTTTCAGGCGGACGAATCGCTTTCCCACTTTTTTGAGGTTTATACTGTCCTTGCCTCTTGCCGCATCCTTGAAATACGTCCTGGACAGTTCGAAGTCTATTTTATTCTGAATTTTGTTCATATCCATGGTTTCGCGCGTCTTTCTGCCGCCTGCCGCAGCGGCATGATACTTGTTCTATACTACTATTTTAACACATTTATAGCTATTTGAAAACCTAATCCGGCAGGCGTTCCGTGTTTCTGCCTCCCCGGGGCCTGTGACCGGTCGTGAAAATGCCGTTACCTTTTCTGCCGCCCGGTATTTGCATTATAAAGATGATATGCTATACTTTAGACAAATAACGCAAGATATACGTATTTTCAGTTCCAGAACCACAAAATATGCCCGGGGAAGGTATATGCATATCATAGCGGTCGCGAACCAAAAAGGGGGCTGCGGCAAGACAACAGTTGCCGTAAATGTAGCGGCGGCGCTTTCAAAACTGGGGAACGAGACGCTTCTTATAGACCTGGACCCTCAGGCACACGCTACTTTTGCGCTGGGTTACAGCGAGGGGCCGTCGGAAAGGAAGACCGCGTATGATATCTTTCGGGCGTATTTTGATAGTACCGATGTGCCGTTTGAAGAGATAGTCATAACCGGCAGGGAAAGGTTTTCCTTCATCCCGGCGAACATGATGCTCAGCGCGGCAGAGATCAACCTCGGAGAGATGAACGGCGCGGCAGCGATATTATCCCGCACGTTATCCGGTTCTTTTTTTGAGAAATACGAATATGTGATAATCGATTCCCCGCCCAGTTTCGGGTTCCTGACGCTTAATTCCATGTATGTCGCGGACAGGATCCTCATCCCCCTGGATTTAAGCTATTTTTCGCTTAACGGGATAAACGGTGTTTACCGGGTGAAGGGCCTGCTGAAAAGGGAGACAGGGAGGGACCCGTCGGTTTTTTTCGTCATGAACTTATATGAGCGGCGTTCGAACTTCGCGAAACAACTGGAGAGAGACGCAAAGCGCATGCTCGGGCCGTATCTTTTTTCCACAAGGATACGCTCAAGCGTGCGTTTGAGAGAAGCTGCCAGGCTGGGAAAGACGATATTCGAGCATGACCCCGGATGTTCCGCAGCTGTTGATTTCCGTAATCTTACCAACGAGGTTCTTGCTCCCGGCATGGAGAACATGGACGTGGTCATAAGGGAATTCCTTTTTCACGCCCCGGAAGCGGGGTCCGTGTACGTGCTGGGAGATTTCAACGGCTGGAAGAAATCGGAAGCGAACCGTCTCTCCAAACTTGAGAGCGGCTACTGGTCGGGTCATTTCACCCTCAGCAGAGGCCGGTATCGCTACAAGTTCCTCGTGGATAACGAATGGATCCGGGATCCGGAAAATACTGCTGCCGAGACCAACGTCTTCGGTACGGTCGATTCCATCCTGACCGTATAGCCACATTTGCGGCGATCCGCAAAAAAACCTTGAACTAAATACTGGAATATTGTTAAATAACCACAGGGGTCAGGTCTGACCCCTGTGAAGAGGAGAATAAGTTATGTCACAGCCTGTTGTTTATCCGAAAGATAAAGAGAGCATTATAACCCGCTATCCCGGTAATCCTATCGTTACGAAAGACGACGTTCCGGCCGCGGCAAAAGGGGTGTACAACTCCGGGTGCATAAAGACCGCTGGAGGTAAATACGTTATGCTTTGCCGGGTCGAGACGCCTTCCATGAAACAGCTTATCTGGCCTGCCGATTCGGAGAACGGTATGGATTTCAGGTTTCGGCCGGAGCCTGTCAGGATGCCGGACGATGCTGAGTTCAGGGAATACACCTCCGGGATGTATTATGACCCGCGTGTGACGAAGATAGATGGGAAATATTACGTGGTTTTTGCGTGCCACAGCGGTCATTCCTGCCGTCTCGGACTCCTGGAGTCTCCGGACATGAAGGAGTTCAAGTGGCGGGGCTTTATCTCCGAAACGGATAACCGTAACGGCGTGCTTTTCCCGGAGAAGATAAACGGTCTCTACTGCCGTCTGGACAGGCCGAATACCGGTGACGGGAAAGGTTACATGTGGATATCCTATTCACCGGACCTTGTCCACTGGGGAAGGTCAAAAGCCGTGGCCCCTGCCCAGGACGAGTGGGGGTGGAAAAAGAACGGCCCCGGAGCCGTTCCGATAAAGACGGATAAAGGATGGCTGGTGATTTACCATGCCGTTAATGTCCAGTGCGCCGCCCAGTATGTTTACCACCTGGGGGTCATGCTCCTGGACATGGAAGACCCTTCGAGGATCGTCGCGAGGGCCAGGACGCCCATACTTTCACCGTCCGCGAATTATGAGCTTAACGGCCTTACATATGCCGTGGTTTTCACCTGCGGCGCGGTTCTCGAGGATGACGGCGAGGTAAAGATATATTACGGCGCGGCTGATACCGTCCAGTGCCTGGCGACGGCGGGGCTTGACGACCTGGTCGATGCCTGTTTCAGCAGATAGGATATGAAGGGATGACTGGGTTTAACGTCTCTGTTGAAAAAGAAAAGCAACTTAAGACCAGGATGCGCCGTTTCGGAGTAAAGGAAACCGACCTGACGGAGCGTTTCATAAGGTCAAGCGGCCGCGGGGGGCAGAACGTCAACAAGGTGTCCACGTGCGTATACCTGAAACACAATCCTACAGGGGTAGAGGTCAAGTGCGGAAGAGAACGTTCTCAGGCTCTTAATCGTTTTCTGGCCCGGAGGACACTGGTCGGGAAGATCGAGAAAATGGTACTCGGCAGGGCTTCGGAAGAGAGACAACGGGCAGAGAAGATCCGCCGGCAGAAACGCAGAAGGTCCAGAAGGGCCAGGGAAAAAATGCTGGCCGGGAAAAGGAAGGTATCCGAGAAAAAAGTTCTGAGAAGGACCGTAAAACCTGAAGATAACGGAGAATAAGGGGCTGGCAATGGGCAACAGAACAAGGGACTCCTGGGGTTCCCGTCTCGGGATCATCATGGCGGTGGCAGGTTCGGCTGTAGGGCTGGGTAACTTTCTGCGGTTTCCCGTGCAGGCTGCGAAAAACGGCGGCGGCGCGTTCATGATCCCGTATTTTATCGCGCTTTTGCTTGTCGGTATCCCGCTGATGTGGATCGAATGGTCCATCGGACGTTACGGCGGCGGATTCGAGCATTCAACGGCACCGGGTGTTTTTCACAGCCTGTGGAAGAAGAACCGTTTTATTAAATATTTCGGTGTCATAGGCATATTCGGGCCGCTTGTGATCATGATCTACTATACCTATGTGGAGTCATGGACGCTGGCTTACAGTTTTTTTTCTCTTGCGCAGAAATATTCAGGCATCCTTGATCAATCGTCAATGCAGGCATTTTTAAGGGGGTTCCAGGGGCTGGAAAAAAACCAGTATTTTTCCAGCATAGCGCCGGCGTACGTATTCTTTCTGATAACGTTCGTTGTTAATATAACGGTCCTGAACTACGGGATCCGTGTCGGCATAGAACGTTTCTGTAAATTCGCCATGCCGACATTGTTCATTTTCGGTGTTATCCTGGCTGTCAGGGTGTTGACCCTTGGCGCTCCGGATCCGGCAAGGCCGGACTGGAATGTCGCGAACGGGCTCGGGTATCTCTGGAATCCGGATTTTTCCCAGCTTAGAAGCGCGAAGGTCTGGCTGGCCGCTACAGGGCAGATATTCTTTACCCTGAGCGTCGGAATAGGCGTTATCCTGACGTATGCCAGTTATCTCAAGAAAGGCGATGATGTCGCGTTGTCCGGGCTGACCGCGGTAAGCATGAATGAGATGACGGAGGTCATTCTCGGCGCCAGCATAGTAATACCGGCGGCATTTGTCTTCTTCGGTCCCATGGCGATAGGCAATGTCGCAAATTCAGGGGCGTTCAATCTGGGATTTGTCACAATGCCGCTTATCTTCGGAAAGATGCCGTTTTCGGAGGTTTTTGGTTTTTTGTGGTTCGGGTTACTGTTCCTGGCGGGTGTGACATCGTCCGTTTCCCTGGCGCAGCCGGCGGTCGCGTTCCTGGAAGATGAATTCGGCATATCCCGGAGACGGTCGGTGATGATATTCGGGGCAGTGACATTTGTTTTATGCAACGCGGCAGTATTCTTTCTCGGCAAAGGCGTTGTCGATGAGTTGGATTTCTGGGGAGGGACATTCTGCCTGGTGCTTTTCGCCACGGTTGAGGTCATACTGTTCGGATGGGTGTTCGGCATTAACAGAGCCTGGGAGGAAGTGCATCACGGCGCTGATATGAGAATACCGGGCATATATAAATATATAATAAAGTACGTTACCCCGGCGTTCCTTCTGGTAGTGCTCGGGACATGGTTTTTCCAGGAATGGCTGCCGATCATACGAATGGATAACGTTTCGCCGGAAAATAAACCTTATATACTCGCTACGCGGGTGATGCTCTGGCTGCTTTTCCTGACCCTGGCGGTCATGGTCAAGATCGCCTGGCGCCGTCGTGCGGGCTCAAGGGACAAGCTGAAGCAGAAGCCCTGACCCAAAGTTATGACGGAACGGTCAGGGCAGGAGAACATGGAAGAGGAGCGAGCGTGACAATACTCGGGTGGATATTTATTTCCGTTTCCTGGCTCCTGATATCAGGGCTGGTCGTATTCTGTTTCATGAAGATATTCAAAAAGAAGAAGGTTGATTAACGCACCTGCACCTGACAGCGTGCGACCCCAGTTTTTCAGGATAAAAAATCGCATATTTTTTTGCATTTTGTAAAAACATGGTATATGATAATAGATGTTTATTTTTAATATCATTGTTATATAAGAGGGAATATCATCCGCATATGACATAACCGGATATCAACGGACATTCGCCCAAAAAAGGAGGCGCAGATGGAAAAGGATGTGGCAGTGTTTCAGAAAAACAAATATCAGGATGTAAAAGTCCGTATATCGGAATACCAGGGAAACGACGTAATCGATATAAGGATATGGACCCAGCCTCCTCAGGGTGACGAGAAAGTTCCTACGGGAAAAGGGATAAACATAAACGTCAAACTTTTTCCAAAGCTCAAAGAAGCGATCGAAAAGCTGGAAAAAGAAGTAATAGAAGGTAATTTGCTCTAACTGTATTCCGCTTGTTTTTATGCGGCAAAGAACAACCTGTGTTTTCATGAAAGATCCGGGGGAAGCATGGTACATCAGGAACGAAGACGTTTTATAAGACATTGTCTCGTCAATCCGCTTGAGTTTCAAGTCGAAGGGGAAGAACAGTCAGAAAAGACCAGAACGCTTGATGTAAGTGAAGGCGGGCTCATGTTCATGTCGAAAGACGACGTGGCTCCAGGAACGATCGTGCAACTGCAGATGCCGTTGTATGATAAGGTGTTCAAGATAAAAGCCAAGGTCATACATACCGCAAAGGACGAATCAACAAGATTGTTCAGGATCGGTATCGCGTTTGTCAGTTATTCCGACGCGTTCAAGGTCAAACTGATAGAGCAGATATATCTGATAGAGGAATACCGCGTGTTACGTTCCCTGCAGACGGGTAAAGATATCACAGTTCAGGAAGCCTCCCGTGAGTGGATAAAAAGATATTCCGAAAGATTCGAAAAACTTTACTGGTAAATATCAGTTTCACCGGCCTTCACAATTATGTTTCACCCCGTTAGTGTCAAGAATAGATTTCAGATTTCAAGCGATTACACAAAGACTGATCGTAAGTCAGGTGAAACCGGCAATACCGCCTCTCTCAGCGGCAATGCGAAAATAGACGATAAGCCCGATGTGCACACGACTTTTGCGGTTACCAATGCATCCAAAGACGGCAAGACCCGATCGATCGTCTTTGGCTCAAAAAGAAAGCTCAACGACGAAGTAGATACCCCCGCGCAAGCGCGGGGCACTTAAAATAATTCAAGCTGCGCTTGACCTGAATCCTGGCTTTGCTGCCACTTCACGTACTTTATTATTTTCGTCTCATCTACTCCCACTGTCGAAAC
>QNCM01000039.1 GCA_003644505.1 Candidatus Makaraimicrobium thalassicum
CACCTCACCACACTTCGACAGCTCAAACTTCGAGTCCAACTCAAGCACCATCTTCGGACGGACAGACGCCAGCCCCGCACTGACAAACATATACGCAAACCTCATAAAAGCAAACGACCTCCTGCTCAAAGGCAGTCCAGCCAAAGGCTACCACATCCAGGAACTCAAACTAAAAGGCCTGAAAGACACAGACAGCCTGAAGATAAACAACACCATAGACGAGACATACATAACAATACTCAAAGCCGACACCGAAAACGCATCAATCATCATCAACTGCGAAAACACGTGCTACCTGAACAAAAAAGGCCCGCTCGACGACGAGATAATCAAAGACAACACCATGTTCTGGTACAAGGCAAAAGACCCCATGTCATACAACTTCACCCTCGACTGGCGCATCAACTCAAAAAAGAACCCTGCACTCACACTGCACGACAACTCCATAGGCCGAGCACCACACACATTATTCAACATCAACACAGGCCATAGCATACACATTTCATCAGTCAAAAAACCATCCACCCTGTTCCTCCCCGGCCCATACATAACCATAAGCGAACTCCTGATAGATGACACAGGAACCAGCATCATCGACACACAAATCAACTTCCGCAGCACCCAAAACCCCCAAGGATTCAAAGACATATTCTCATCATACAAAAACAACGCCCCAACCTCCTCCTGCTTTTCAGAACAGCTTGTAATGAAAGTCAACGAAGGCCTCCTGTCCCTATCAAACAACGCATCAGGCATCCAGTTCAACTTGATGGATGGCCAGGACATAATACTCCTCTCAGGAACAGGTGAATTCACCTTCAAAAGCAACAACTCAGAATGGAAAAAGAACACAGCAAACGCGCACTTCATCACAGAAAACATAACATTCAACCTGGACCCCGGACTCGCATCACAGCCGGACAAGTGGTTCACAAGCCCGGGCATAGATATCTCACACTTCAACTTCACAATCACAGGCCCAACACTCAAAATAAACATGGCAAGTACATACATAAGCGACACAGCATACATCCTGATAAAAAACATCAAAGACAAAACATCACCATTCGAAAAACACGCCATGCAATCCGCATCCGGCACCTGGACCAAAACCTTCAGCCTGGCGCAAAACGAAACATACCACATAATTGCCGTAGCAACACAAAATGACGGCATGCAGGGAAAAGCAATCGAAAGAATCATCCCCATCGAAAACATACCACCGGCAGTAACCATCATAGAACCGCCAGGAGACACAACAACAAACAATCCTGACTTCTCAGTATCACTCATTGCAACCGACAACATGGCAGAAAAGCTCAGATGTTCCCTTGAGATAGACGGAATTATAGCAGAGCAAAAAAACATCCCAAACAGCACACAAAGCACAATCACAGCAACAAACATCCCTCAAGGCACACACACCTACAGAATCACATGCAACGACCAGTCCTCAAACAGCGCAGCCACATCAGCCAGCCAGCTCATCATCGACACCACCCCCCCTGAAACAGTAATCATCAACTCCCCTAATCAAACCGAAAAACTAAAAGGAACCATCCTCATCAACGTATCCGCCTCAGACTCCCTAACAGGAATCAACACAATAACCGCACACATCAAAGATGCAGCCAACAATCAGGTCAACACGCACCTGACAATATCCGAAAACTACTACCTCGGACAATACGACTCATCCAGCCTCTCTGACAACATCCATGCAATAACATTCACAGCAACAGACAACGCAGGAAACACAAACAGCTCCGCCAAAACAAACATAATCGCAGACAACACAGCACCCCAAATAACCCTCACAGCAGACAAAAAATCAGCCATAATAAACGACATAATCAAAATCACATTATACATCAGCCAAAGCAGCTACAACGAAAGCACACTAAAACTCACAATAACAGGAGATACATACACAGAAACAACACTCTATCTGACAAAGACAGACGCCCTCAGCACCTATATCGCAAGACATAACACAAAAGGAATGCCCGCCGGAACCTACGAAATCAAAGCATCTGTAGAAGACGAAACAGGCAACAAAGGAGAAAATACCACAACCATAACAATATCAAAAAAAGATACAGACAGCAACACCAACAGTCCCGACCAAGGTCATTCAACTTCAACAACCCAGGCAGCTGACCCAAAAAACAACGACACACAGGAACCAGCCGAAAAATCAACAGTCGCCAATCCCGCAAACACACCTGACACCAGCCACAGCACCGTCAATTCAACATGGAAAAATCAGGACAACACAACCTCAGAAAACATCACCGAAGCAGCCCTGGACGCAGAAGAAAAAGAAGCCGCACAAAAAACCACAAGCCCGACAGGCTACATCGCAGGCGCAGTATACAGCCTGAAAAGCTATATCTTAATAACCCTGGCTCTTACAGTACTATCCCTATTGACAAACTTCCTGCGCACCCCAGAAGGCATAAGAATGGCAAGACAGAACAACCACAGATCCCGCTCATCATCCGCAAGAACAGCGAGACTCAGAAAGATAAGCCAACTCACAGGCAGAAGACAGATACGATGATACTATGAACCACAAACTCAAAAACAAAAAAGAAAGGAAATCACAGGTAAGCGCAGTCACAGGAACATTCTTCATATCATTCATACTCTTATTCATCTACATAACCCACGCTGCATCCCTCGACATATTCCGCATTTACACAGAAAACAAAACAAACTTAGCCGGAGAGCCCGTCAACATATACATAACCGGCCCAAACTCCACAAACTACACAATGAACATCTACAACAACCATTCACTCATCCTAAGCGAACCCGCAACAACAAGCCCGCAAGGCAGATACATACACAGGCCGAACCTCTCCATCCCGGGAAGATACACAGCCAACCTCTCAAAAGACAACCTCTCCCCGACCCTCGCATCAACATGGTTCAACATAATACTGCCAGATATTTCAGGAAACAATACCCTGCTCTTCAATCAGCCCATACACGCCACCGCAGCCACTAAAAACACAACAGCAAACGACACACAGACAGACAAATCCATCACAAATGAAACAACAACAAATACAAACGCATCCACAACACCCGCCACCCGCATTCATGCAATCAGCAGCGAAACACCGGACATACAGACAACCCAGCTAAACGCAGAAATAAGCCTGCCTGTAAAATGGCTCATGACAATCAAAAACAGCACACACATAACACTTCCCGAAACCAGCACAAATATATGCATAAAAAATATCCCGAATGGAACTGAAAAAGTAAACATCACGCCAACTAGGACCTCAACCACCCTATCGAGTACATCAGGCAAAGAGCTAATACTTGACGAAAACAGCATCTACGACATAGAATATGAAACCCCCGCCCCTATCGTAACAGAAAAAATAATCACAAGCCACAAAAAACAAGTAACAATATCCTCCGGCATACACTACACAAACATACTTGCATACACAAACATAACAGAGACCAAAAAGGAAATGATAAAACTCTACTGGCTCACCAACAACACAAAAACACAATTCAAAGACATAACCTACACAGACACAAACGACAACTTACTCATAGACAAAATCTCATGGGTGATACCGCACCTGAGCAATCAGACATTCGAAATTGAGATAAAGATACTGAATATCCAAAGCTACCCGCAAATCAGAGGCAACTGGACAGTCAGGTTCAACACAACAGGAACAGCAAACTTGACCATCCGTACTGCAAACGACACAACATGGAACAGCACAAATGAAGACAATGACCTGAAGTTCCTAGAACTAAAATGCGGCAACGCATCAGTACAATACGAATGGATTAACAATTCAGTTTTTGTAAAAAACTACGAATGCAATGAGACAAGCTACGAAGTAAGCAAAGTATTGACATCAGGAAAGCATACCTTAGAGTTCAGATTTGGAGACGATGTTGAATATGCGCACAACACAGTATTCCAGCACTTCATAGCAAGACGCGTAGCACAACAGACAAAAAATAGTGGTAATTGGGGATATATCTCAGGAACAGCAGGGACAGGCACAACACAATCCACCCAAGGTTGGATAGACGGCTCAAACTTCAATGTAGGCGATAGATACCTTATTATGGTATGGGGAGCACATAACACAGATGATGGACAGCAAAGAAGCGGAATTCGGGTAATGCATAGTGGAAGTGCATTTCCTGAATCTCAATGCACAGAGGAAACTGACCGGACAGGTGCGACTTACAAGACACCATACTTCTGGTTCACAATCTGGACAGGAGCAGATGAAGACATAGACGTCCAGTACTACAGGAGTGGCGGAACAGCGCGGGTAGAAGATGTGACCTTAGTTGCCATAAATGTTGAGGATTTAATCAATGCTGACGACTTACAGTATAATATTGATACTAGTGGAGGTACTCTTGGTGGATGGAGTACAAAGGCAAGCATTACCTGGACACCATCCTATAACGGAGACACATGGTGGATTGGAGCATATACGCGGGCAGACATTTTCGAAGCAGGTGGCAACGACTACGAGGTACGACTTAGTGTTGATGGGACAACTCGTGCCCAAAGCCAAATCGAAGGCGAAGACACTGCTGACACACCCGTATATGGACATGGTTGGGCACAGACATTTGATGACAACTCCCACACAGTTAACCTACAGATTAGAGAAGATGGTACCAATCAACAATGGGAAGCAGCAGGTGTCTTTGCACTCAGGCTCAATGTTTTCGTGGATTTCGCAATCAGTGCCATAGCAGGCACTCAGGCAATTGCACGAACCTCCAGTTGGAGTAAACACGCAGATGTTGCTTATACTCCGCAGGTATCAGGTAATTGGTTAGTTGCCGGCGGTTTTATTGCCGACGACAACAATGCACGAGTCACTGCCCGTATTAGTGACGATATAGCCACTTCAGACCTGACAGACATATATGGTGGTTGGCAGCATAATACAAATGACTGGATACCATGGACTGGTGCGGACATGACTAGCTTTGATACCACTTCACAGAATCTTGGTCTGTATGCACAGGAAACACGGAACGCCAACGCAGATGCTAGGGACACTTGGATGGTCGCTTTCTCAATGGAGCGAAGAGAAGTCAACTGGAACCAGTCAACTCTTAACTTAGGTTCAGGATATAAGGATGCAGGAACCCTGACAGGGTCTGCTAATATCTCCTCAACCGGCTCAAATACAGACGTAAATGTTACATGTACTTCTGGAAATTGTTCTGAAATAACTGAAATATGGAGTGACACAACAGACATGACTCACGGGCAAAATCTAAATGTCACATTTGAATGCTCCGATGCAGCCCTTGGAACCCTCTGGGCAATATTCAATGTCACATCTAACGAAGATTCAATTCCAAACCAGATCAATGTGAGTTGTGAAATAACAGACGGCACCCCTCCAACAATAACAGCCGGCTCACCGCAAAACACATCATACTCAGGATCTTCAATATGGTTCAACGTAACCTTAAACGAACCCGGTGATTGGTGCGCATACTCCCTCGACGCCGCCCCAAACATCACCATCGTCAACTCATCCGGCAACTGGAACAAACAAAACTCATCCATGACAGAAGGCAGCCACCACGTAACATTCTCCTGCAACGATACCTCAGGCAACATGAATACCACAGGCCCCTTATACTTCACACTAGAGCCGCTCCCGCCAGACATCGCATTTAAAGAGCCGACACCGTACAACAACAAATACATAAGTGAAAACCACACATACATCAACCTCTCTATCTCAGATGCAAAAACCCCGGGCAACCTCACAGCCCTTATTGACTGGAACCGAAGTTTGGTCGGCTGGTGGAGATTCAACAATGAAACCAGCGAAAACACCACATTCTTCCGCGACTGGTCAACATGGAGCAACAACGCAACCTGCGCAGTAGGAAACTGCTCAAACTACACCACAGGCAAATTCGGACAAGGCCTGAAATTCGACGGTGAAAACGATTACCTCACAATACCTGACCACGACAGCCTCACCCCATCAAGCCTAACCCTATCCGTATGGTTTAAAGGAACAAGCAGCAACAACTACGCGCCCTTGATAGGAAAGCGTTCAGCCGGCAACAGAGAATACACTTTGCTGATAGACTGCGATGGACCGCCAGTGCCAGTGTATGACCTGTATGTTTACGACCAGAGTGAGAGTGCATATATTGGCATAAGAAAACTTGGAAGCATAGGAATCTGCGACGGCAACTGGCACCACCTAACAGGGACCTGGGACGGCGGCACAGACAGCACCTCTCTAAAACTGTACAAAGACGGGACACAACTAACAGGCACCACGACAAGCGATGACGGCACATTCATAGCCCTAGAAAACCTGGATAGCGACATTCTAATAGGCAAAGCAAGTTGGTCCGGGAACGCCATAAACGGCACAATAGACGAAGTAAAAATATACAGCCGCGCCCTCAGCCCCGAAGAGATCAACGCCTCCTACAACACCGCCCTCTACAGGTTATACTGCAACTTCACAAATCTGGAAGAAGGCACATACACATACACCGCCTACGCACAGGACCTCGCAGGCAAAGTAAACCAGACAGAAACAAGAACCATCACAATAGACCAAACCCACCCGAAGTACTCCCAGAACCAGACAAACTCAACACAAGCAGGAGCAGACATCCTATTCAGCCTCTACTGGGAAGACAACATAGATCTTGCCGGCTACACATTCTCATTCGACAACGGCACAGGCACATTCGAAAACAGCAGCTACGAAAATATGTCAGGTACAGCCGATTGGTCAAACATAATAAAAATAGTCAACTCAACACCCGGCGCAATCATCCGATGGCGCATCTACGCAAACGACACAGCAGGAAACGCGAACACATCCGAAACATACAGCTTCCAGCCAACAGACACAGTACACCCTGTTTACTCTAACGTAAATCAAAACACAACAGGAAATGTAGAATCCGATCAGGATGTCATGGCAAACTCCACATGGAGCGACAACATAGGCATAAGCACAGTACTCTTCAGGAGCAACCATACAGGAACATGGTCCAACTACACAATAGCTGACTCAATATGCAGCCAGGACGGAAACGAGTATTACTGCACAATTCCAAACACAGAACTATCACTGGGCGAAGTCGTCGGCTGGAACTACTGGGCAAACGACACATTCAGCAACTGGAACCAAAGCATGCCTGTGCAGGTATTCACAGTAGTCCAGGATGCATCAGCGCCAAACATAACCGACGTAAACGCAACACCAAACACAATAGGCCTCGGCAAACTCATAAACATAAAAGCCAACGTAACAGACTCAAACGGGATCCACACAGTAAAAGTCAACATCACACTGCCGGATTCAAGCACAGAAATATACGAGATGACCAACTACACCAAAGACATCTACGAATACAATTACACTGCCTGGCAGACTGGCAGCTACTACTACAGCATCTGGGCAAACGACACCTTCGGAAACGTAAAAACATATGACCCTTACTTCTATGCCTGTGGCAATGCCACGATAGATGTATACACTGCCAATAAAAGTTACAGCTCCAACGAAAATGTTACTCTCGCGCAGGGCGATTTCTGGAACTCAGATGACCTGGAAAACAGTATTATATCAAAATATGCCCCGATAAACACAACAAACAATGAAACAGCTGATACAGGCATCGGTGCTGGAGGAGACAGAGATGATGGATTCACCGCAAGTGAACTGGCAACACAAAATTGCGGATATGGAACCTGCGATGCAGGAGATAGCTGGCAATACGGAGACCGAAATGGTGACCCGATAAACCTCAATGTAACTTTCACATATGATCTATCCAACATCGGCATAGATGGAAGTGATATACAAAACATGACATTCATGTGGGGCGGTTGTTGGCATGGAGGAAATGCAAGAGATTGCGGTGGAGGCGACGACCCGGAATTTAACGGTTGTTCTGGAACTATGAATATTTTTGTCTATGATGGCTCTGTATATGAAAAAATGGGCAATTCTTATACTATTTGTGGATCAGGAGACACATCTACTGACGATGAATACAACATATTCACAAGATACAAGACAAGTGGATTTACAGACTCTTATTTAAATGGAAACGACGAAATGGCGATAAGAATTAACACATTTGGAGATACTTCGAGCAATGGCGCCGATATTTATCATGTATTGGATTTCGCCTTCCTGAGAATTCAATATAAAATTATAGACGAAGAGGAAAACACATCATTCACAGAATATACTGACATAAACCTGACAGATTATAACGATGTAATAAAAATCACAGTCACTGTAGAAATCGACTCATACAATCCGGGCGGGAGCGCTTCAGCCAGCAACAAAGACCCGGACCTGAATCTGGGAATATATGATGGCTCTTCTTACAATTTAGGAAATTACCTTAACCTGAACCAGACATACACAGGAGACTCATTGAATACAACAAACGCCAATTTCACCATAGCAATAACAAATCAAACCATACTGGACGCATGGAAAACCGGGACAAACAGGGATATTGAACTAAGAGGTATTTACATGGACGCAGAATCAGGCAATACAGATGAAATCAACTACACAAACGTATGGGTCGACATAATAAAACAACAGCCATCACAACTGGAAAACACAGGCTCAACAAACATCTCCGGATACCTCCTGATGACAGTACAGACCAACATCAGCGGCTCATGGACTCATGTCAGCACCGTGTTGGACGACACAGAAACAAGCACCCAAAGAAACATATCTTCAGGAGACACAATGGATTTAGCCTCCATCTGGAACGCAGACCCGTGGAATACAGATTCAAATCAGGTCGGGTGGTACAGGGTATGCGCAGCACTCACTGACGATGAAGGCAACATACTCCAAGGCGACAATGGGAATTACATAAACGATACAGACAACTTTGAAATAGTACTTTTTACTTTTTCCAACATAATAGATACACCCGACCCCCAGGGTTATGGGGAAGATGTCACAATACAGACAGACATAAAAGGTGGCACAGTCCACACCGCCTTGGTTGAAATCACACGCCCAGACAGCACAAAATCAAACTTCACAATGACCAACATCAGTGCAACAACATGGCAATACAACTTCTCAGGCACATGGCAATGGGGACAGCACACATACAGGATATATGCCAACGACAGCACAGGCAGCGCACTATACTCATCAGGCAACACCTTCAACATCAACATAAACGCAAAGCTAAATGTCATTACACAAAACAAAACCTATGGCCCAAACGAATACATCAATCTCACAAGATACCCACAAAACTGGTGGAACACTTCATGGAACTACAGGATCCCAATCACAGTAAGCACAGGCAATCACGACAGAAACGACACAATCATCTCAGCTTACTTCAACTTCACACAAAGGTTATCTGCCCTTGGTGTACAGGAAACATTCGACAATTATTCCATAAGATTAATAGAATATTCAGGAGATAATGCACTTCACGAACTCAACTCAACATTCAAAAACTCCACAGACTACAATGCTGCAGCAAATGCAGTCGGAGAAGTCATCTTCAGCCTGAACGGCACAAATCTTAAAAACACAGAAAGAACATTCCATATCTACTTTGACACAACAAACGATCCAAAATCTGCACCTAACTACGATATGTCGTACATAAACAGCAAAATCACACCATCAGGGGAATCAGTCGATGCCCTGAACATCTACGGCGATGTAGGCGGCCACTTCGTACCGGCAAACATAACAATAGAGACAATGGACAAGGGAACATTTATCATAAGCATCTATGACAAAGATGCAGACAGCGGAAGCGTCGGCCTGGGCTTCTACCTATACCATCCCAACGGCTCATATTACAGCGAACTGGGAAGCAACACAGACACATACAACAACATCTGGACAAACTACACAATAAACGCAGGCCAAAGCGGCAGCTGGCACATGATAATAAACCAGACAGGCGCAGGCGACAACGAATATTTCATGTTAAGAACCTACGGCGTCAACAACCTAAACTTCGCAAACAATCTAAACAAAGAAGTTGATGAATATAAGCCTCATTTTGGCGGCTCTTCAACACACAATCATTACGTCTTTATCCCGGAAGGCATAACAACATTCACAGTAAGCAACTTTGATATGGACAACTCCGGAAGCATTGCATACTACTATCCAAACGGCACTCTTTATGCCACAGGAACAATATCCGGTAACGGCAACTGGCAGGACGATATAATTACAACAGGCGGCGTCTGGGGCTACTGGAACATAAGAGTGGTAGTTGACGGCGGTGTAGGCGGCTATGATGTTCTTGCAAGAACAACACCAACTAACTACCTGCCACTTTCATGGAAAATTACACCTTTATGGGTCCCGCAAAACCCGCCACAGGTCACAAAAAACCCGGCAGAACAATTAGACAGGGTCTCAAAAATTGTCAACATTGACACAAAAGACACAAAAACCTACCTGCTCATGAAAGTCCAGCACTGGACAGGTACCGAATGGGAAAACACAGGCTTCCCGACAATAGACCAGACCCATGGAACATACAACATACCATCAAGCAGCAGGCTATACCTTGACACACTATGGGACTCAAAAGGCGGCTGGAACACAAACACCGAGACACCTGGAACATACAGGGTCTACGTAGCAATGATAAATCACAACAGCAATATACTAAAAGATCCTTCCGGCTCAGACCTATATACCACCTACAATTTCACAATACTCTCATCTTACCTTGAACTGACAAACCTGACCCATGAAAATGAGTACGAGCATTCAGTAAACGAATACGAGACCGGCGACAACATAGATTGGATAAACATAACAATAACCAATCATAACGCCACCGCAATCAATGCAAACATCACATCAAATATCCTCGACCACTCAAGCAGCAAAGTAACTTGGGGCCTGGACGAGACAAGTGAATGCGGCAACATCCCCGTCGGCGGCACCTGTGAAAAAAGATTTGACAACAGCACAAATGGTTATCTAATACCTCTTGACGCAACAGCAGCCGGCGAGTACGACTTCTACTGGAACATAACAATGAGCTCAGAATGCGGAACCACAACAGAAAACAGTTCCTTAAGCTTCAAAATCCACCACATGCCTGACAACTTCACATCAATAATAGACCCTGAAAAAATATACCAAAACAAATCATCAACATACAATATCACAATAACAAACTCATGGTCCAAAAACTTAACAAGCGTCAACATTACAGTAAACTGTCCCCTAAATCTTGGCTTCACCTGCAATTGTAGCTTAGCCGGCCAGGAAACCCGGGACTACTGCTACCTTGAAAACATCACCGGCAACAGCCAAAAAACAGCAAGCTTCAATATCTCAACATACCTCACACCTGCAGAAGATTATAACATCAATGCAACTGTAAACTACACAAACCCTGGCGGCGAAACACACACATGGATTGAACAAAAAAACCAGTTGCTCAAAGTAAGAATACCCGGCCAGCTTGTCAACATAACATCATATCCGACAAAAGTCACAAGAACAGATTATAGTAACCTGACAGGACTCTCCAACAATACCCTTGCAACAGACATGACCGACGTATGGATAAACTGGACACTCGTATATGAATGGTCAAACTCTACAGGAAACTTAAATACCTATGAAGATATCCAAAGCCCCTCCGAAATTGTATGGAACAACATCACAGTATACTTCAACTTAAGCTCAGCATTGGGTCCGCAAAATATCGAACTGTACTCAACATGCGCCGAAGGCTTTGAGGATTGGGACATAGTGGCAATAACAATTTATGCAAACACATCACTCACAAACCCTGGCGCAAGCAACAATGACCCATTGCAAGGAGAGACAATCCAGCTAAGCACAACCCTGGTCTACGACAATGGCACAGCCATCGCAAACCAGAACATCACATTCAACGACACAACAACAGGCAGCTTCATCGGCTGGGACCTCACAGACTCAGGCGGCCTTGCAGCCATCAACTATGTACTCTCACCAACCGAAACACTCGGCAACCACACAATAAACATCTCCTACGCAGGCAAAAACTCCCCCCACTACACAAACCCCGCATCAGAAACAATAAACATAACAGTACATGACAAGCCACTCATAATATCCGTCACAGATTCACCGGACCCGCAGGGTTATGGCTATAACATTAGTTTCTCAGCAAACGTAACAGACTATGATGGCGTAGATTTAGTCTGGATACATATAAAACCACCAGACGGAAGCTACACAGCATACGCAATGACAAACTACTCCCAAGACATCTACGAATACAACTACACAAACACATGGACAAACGGTCAGCACTCCTACTACATCCAGTCCAGCGACAACGCTGGCAAAACCAACCAGACACAAATATATTATTTCATAATAAGCTCTAACGCCACATTAGACATCAAAACAGAAAAAGACTCCTATGGCCCGACGGAATACGTCAATCTGACAGACAGCCACTGGTGGAACGACAACTGGAACTACAGAAGTAATATAATAATCAATACATCCGATTACCCAAGAACCAAAATGTACATCTCAAGAACAATAAACTTCACGCAGTTGATGAATGAACTCAGCATTTCCGGGACATTCGACAACAACTCTATAAGAGTAATCGAATGGAACGAGACATCGCAAACAAACACAGAAATTAATTCAACTGTGATAAAGGTATCAGCACCAGACCCAGACCTGTGGGACATGTCACAAGACACACCTCAGCCAGTAGACTTCAACTCCGGACTGAACTACACATCAAACACATTCGGAACTGGGGCAGACAACGACGGATGGGACTGGGCAGACGATATCTATGATGACCTGCCCACAACAAGACCAGACGGAGCAATCGAGGACAACACATCTTCATCCCTGTTCAGCAGCGATGGCGCCCTAAGAGTCAGGATAGGCGGCATAGTAAGCGGCACAACAGAAGGCTCCGGCAGTTACGAAAGCGGCGCACACGGTATACAATTCGATGTCACAGGTGATATGTATAGGGTAATTGAAAACAGCGGATATGCCAACATATCATTTCTCTACTCCATGAACGCGACTGCAGGTACAGCAGAAGACACCATCATCTATTCACGATTCAACCTCAACTACCTGGGCTCAGACCAGTGTTGGGACAGCAGAAATGATATAAAATGCTATGGCAATTCAAGAGACAACCAGGATACCTCATGGCAAACAGCAACATTTAATGTGACAGACTACATTACAGGCCCGGGCTGGTATTACCTCGACTTCGGTGCTGCCCTGCAGGGATGGAATGCAGCAAGCGACGGTATAGATGTCTTCTTCGACAACATAACAATGAAATTCTACGGCAACAACTATAACTTAACTGAAAACGCAGTCCTCAACATTACCTGGGTCATGAACGGAACAACACCAGCCAACAAAGTAAGAAATTACTACATTTACTATGACCTCGCAGAAAACGGCGCAAAAGACACCGCAACCTACAGCCTGACCGGCTCAACAGACTCAAATCCAATCAACATAACTGAGCAGTCACCACAATCCAGACCATCAACACTCCACAACAACGCAACAACCAGGATGAAAGGATATCTCACAATGAAAATCCAAAGATTTATCAGCAACATCTGGCAGGACATTACAGGCGGAACCATCATAGACAACCAATCTTATAATTTGTCTTCCGGAATCTCCACATCCCTCGACAACATCTGGAACCCCGTACCATGGTACACAGACAAGCAGCCCCCCGGCACCTACCGGGCATTCGCATACCTTGCTGACCCTGCAGGCAGCATCCTGAAAAACGATGACAACTCAGGCATATCCGGCTACTATCCATTTGAGATAACCCCGCCGCCAAGCATCATACAGATAAGAGAAATCAGGATCTACGACGTAACAAACGCAGGAGACATGAAAACCGACACATCCATACTAACCGGCTCCGGCCTGAACACCACATTCGACCTATACACAGAAAAATACTATAGGGCAGAAATAATCCTCTGGAACAACGACACAAGCGAAGAAAACTGGACAATAAGCGCATCCGACACAATCTACCACAACAACCTCAACGCAATCTGGAACATCAGCCCATCAGCCAACATCTGGTACTCAAACTCAACAACAATCTTCAATGGAGAAAGCAACTGGTCATCCGGCCGTGTATCCTGGAACACCAGCCAGAGCGGAATCGTACCTGTAAACGAAAACGCAACATTCTCATACATATTCAACATAAACACAACCACTGCAGAAGTAAAATCAGTACACTATATCATCAACAGCACCATGTTCACAAGAGAAGACCACTCAACCTACAACATCATAGCCTCAGAAGACATCCCCCCAAAACTCTACAACAACAACTACGGCACAAACGCAAGTATCATAAACCGGGGCGATGACCTGCTGACATACGCGCAATGGGACGAAACAATCAACACAGCAAAAGCAGAATACAACTCCACAACCGCACAGCTCACAAACCATACAATCGCCCTGCCCTACACAGGCCACTGGACAAACCACACAATAACCACAAACACAAGCTGGCTATTGGGCACCCACAAAGTAAAAATTTACTCTGCTGACCTGAACAGCAACTGGAACACCACCCTGCCTTATCTCACATTTGAAGTCTGGGGCTGGGCAAACATAAGCGAAAGCTCACTAAACCCCACAACCATCATCCAAGGAAATACAACTGTGATGAAATGCAAAGTACTATCAGACAAGAGCCAGTCAATCTCAGGCTACACAGTATCATTCTACAACTCCACAGGCCTCCTTGGCACAAACCAGACAAACTCAACAGGCTGGGCGCAGTGGAACTTCACAGACAACAGTCTCGGATACGAAACCATCACCTGCAACATCACAGGCGACCCATCCAAACTATACAACGCCACTACCAGCAACAACAGGCAGGAAACATTAAGAACAATCGAAACAGAAGCCCCAAAATACTCCGACGTATCCCAAAACACATCCGTACTCCACAAAGGCGACCAAATCCTCTACAAAGCTTACTGGACAGACAATATTTTAATAGACTATACATGGCTTGAAACAAACGCCACAGACTCATGGCAAAACAATTCATTAGCTGATATCCTCCACATAGGCGAAGGTGACGACTGGTCCAACTTCATAGCAACCATACCGATGACAATGAACCCCGGCCACTTGGCATGGAGAATCTACGCAAACGACTCAAGCAGCAACATAAACGTAACAACCATAAACATCACAGAAGTCTGGGGATGGGCTGAACTCAAAAACAGCAATCTAAACCCAACTCCAATCTACGTCACAAATTCAACCATATTCAGCTGCCAGGTCACAGACGCCAACGGAAGCGCAATATTCGGATACACCATATCCTTCTACAACTCCACAGGCCTGCTGGGCACAAACCAGACAGATGTAGCAGGCTGGGCCCAATGGAACTACACAGACAACAGCACTGGCTCAGAAAACCTAGTCTGCAATATCACAGGCGACGCAGGAATGCTCTACAACGCCTCCGAGACATACTATCAAAAGACAGAATCACTTTACACAGCCACAGTAGGCGAAGACACCACACCCCCCTCCACTAAACTCTACGACTTAAACGACACCGTCCTATGGAAAAGCGACCACACGCTCATCTACGCCCTGTGGTCAGAACCAATCGGCGACTCCAACACAGAATACAACAGCACATCCCCCCCACTCATGAACTACACCACAGAAACAATATCAGGGAACTGGACAAACCACACAATAGCCACAAACTCAAACTGGATAGCAGGAAAACACGCCGCAAGACTAAACGCATCAGACCAAGCTACCCCGGCAAACTGGAACAACTCACTTGAATACAAATACTTTGATGTCTGGGGCAGAAGCAAAGTCTACTGGAACGCTCCAACCGGCAGCACAGACAGGGGAACCAGCATCCAGGTAAGCTGCACCGTACGCGACAAGGACAACAGCGAACCAATAGAAGGCTACACTGTTAATTTCTACGACAACGACTGGGTATTCCTAAACTCAGACAACACAAACGCAAGCGGCATAGCAGAAGTGAACTGGAACAGCCAGTCCGAATCAGTCGGCTCAAAAACACTTCATTGCACAATAAGCAACGCACCAGGCCTATACTACAACACAACAGCCACAGACGACGACGCCCTGGGCTCAATAACACTAATAGGCAACCTGAACGTAACAATACTGAATCCACTGGGCGCCGCAAACCAGCACACAGGAGATACAATCTGGCTGAACTCCACAACAGAAGATGACAACAGCACGCACGCAACACCCGACAGCGCATCATGGAAAAACACAACAGCGCAAATTGCAGCAGGTGAAAACACAACATGGACAATACCTCACGGACACTCGCTGGGCCCTGAAACAATATATGTAAACGTAACAAAGACCGGCTATAACTCTGACGAAAAAAACATCACAATATACATCTGGGGATGGTCAAACATATCATGGCAGTCTCCTGCACCGGGAAACGACTACACGCAGGGCTCAACAATACCCCTTATATGCAGCGTATTTGACAAACACACAACAGACAGCATAGAAAACTACACTGTCAACTTCTATATAGAAAACGAGACACAAACATGGTACCTCGGCAACGCCAACACAAACAGCACCGGAAGCGCCACATACAACTGGTACGTCGACGCAAACACCTACAGCAACACAACATATTACCCTAAATGCAACATAACCGATAACACAACCCTATACTACAACGCATCAATATCATTTGAAGACAATACCACAATAAACATAACCAGCACAAACGGCGCATTCGAAGTATCCCTAATTATCCCACCAGAACTATCAACAACACAGGTCGCGCAAAACAGGAACCTCACAGTAAACGCAACAGTAAAATGCATAAACGGTCCATGCGGCACAGTGAACGGCACCATCCAATACTCAAACCAAACC
>QNCM01000040.1 GCA_003644505.1 Candidatus Makaraimicrobium thalassicum
ATCGGCAAGGATAAAAATGCGGCCAGAAAAACCGCAATTGGTTTATATCCCGACCACGCCGATCTGTTTAGGCGGGTTAAAGATCACGACCGCGCTGATGCTGCCCTGATCGCTCGATATTTGGCGGGTGAACCGTTGGAGTAGTGAAGAGCTCGCTGGCTCCCGCTGGGAGTGCTTGAGCTTTTATTAATATTATTAAACCCGTGTGTGCGTATGCGGGGGGCGTTGGCCCTGAAATTTCCCCCTACGGGGGGCCGGGGACCCAGAATGAGGTCGAGGAAATAAAATTATGGCAAAAAAAGGGGAGCTCACCCCAAAACAGCAGAAATTCGTCGCTGAATATATTATTGACTCAAATGCTACTCAAGCGGCCATCCGGGCGGGGTACTCGAAGAAGACTGCTTATCGTACTGGATGTGATAACCTCAGCAAACCTCAAATAATGCAAGCTTTGACTAAAGCCTTGAAGAAACAGGAACTTAGGACGGAAATCACAGCGGATTATGTGCTGGCAAAGCTCAAAATGAACGCTGAACAATGTTTGAAGATTCACGCTGAGACCGGAAAGCCAGTGGACGCCGGGGCCGCAAACAAGGCGCTCGAATTGCTCGGGAAAACTAAAAAGATGTTTGTTGACAAGCTGGAAATGGACGCGATGATCGGCGCGTACGAGCGCAATCTCAAGGAATTAGATTGACGGAAAAGGGGGAACGAATGGCGATCGATTTATTCGCAGGACTCAGAACGGCAGCGCAGGAAAGCTTTGATTTGGTCATGGAGCAGAATCTCAGAGCACGGCAGGCCCGGGTTGAGGAGGAGGCAAGGAAACGGCAGATCGGAGAAGAGGAGGAAAGGAACGCGGTGATCCGGGGATTCTTGAAGGAGGCCGAAGAAAAGGGCAAAGAGGAAGCCAAAGGGGAAGAGTCGGGCCGGAGGTTGTCCCCCCTGAACGAGAACATCACCCGAGCGGAGGGGCTGGCCCGGAAAATCGAGCAGGCCCGGAAATTCACTTGGATCGAAGAATCTCTACCCCCGGCCGGGTTGCATGACTGGACGGAAGACAAACTCCACAACCCGGAAGAGCTCAAGCTGGTGGTTCCGATCTCAGCCAACAAAGACCCGAGTTGTAGCTGTATTGTTGCCCTTCAGGCCGTGATGTCGCACTATGGATTCGGCGGGGCTGAAGAGTGGGAAGAGGGAGAAAAGGCCGTCGTGGCGTGGTTCATCGCCCGGTATGAACAGGACGGGTTGATGGTTGACGTCGATGCGTAGCGAAATGACAGGGCAACTCACTGAGGCTTCAGTAACGGCAGATCTTGCCGTCCGGATGGTTGTTTTCTTGATGGGGCGAACCGTGCCTGCCGATGTGCGGGAAGATTTCTTCGATGGATGCTATCAGCTTTTTTATGCTACCCGTCCGGAGGAGGGGGCCGTTTTGGACAAGGTATTTGCGCAGATCGAAAAGGCGGTTAACTTGATCGATGAGGGGCCAAGCGACCGATGAAGCAGCCGCAACACAAGCCGATGAACGCTCACGAACGCCGGATCTTCCAGAGGTTGAAGGATGACTTCCCTCATTACGCCGAAAAATGCCTGAAGATCAGGGGTAAGGAGGCGCGAGAGGTTGCCGGGACGAAGACCAAGATATTTCCTTTCAACCTGAACCGGGCCCAGAAATACGCTCACGAACGTCTGGAAGAGCAGCTACTAGAGACGGGGCGCGTTCGTGCGCTGATCCTGAAGGGACGACAGCAGGGAATGTCAACCTATATCGGCGGTCGTTACTACTGGAAGACGACGAAGTCTGAGGGCCTGAAGACGTTTATTCTGACTCACCGGGACGACGCGACAGATAATCTGTTCAAGATGGTGCAGCGGTATCACGAACACAACAACCCGCTAGTCAAGCCGCACACGAAATACAGCAACAGACGGGAGCTTGTCTTTGATTTGTTGGACTCAGCCTATTCGCTGGGAACCGCCGGATCTGGTGAGGTTGGCCGGTCAGACACGATCGATCTGCTCCACGGGTCGGAGGTTGCGGTCTGGAAGAACACGGTTGATATTCGGGCCGGACTGATGCAGGCCGCCGAAGGGGCGCAAGAGATTATTTTTGAGTCCACGGCCAAGGGCATGGGCAACATGTTCCATGAAATGTGGCAGGATGCAGAAGCGGGGCTCTCTGACTACATCGCGATCTTTATCCCGTACTTTTGGCAAGCAGAGTATCAGAGGGACGCGCCACTTGGGTTCGATATGTCAGCGGAGGAGAAAGAATATCTAGAGCTCCACAAGGGCACCGGATGCAAGCTTGAGCATGTTGTGTGGCGTCGGGCGAAGATCAAGGAACTCGGAGGCGTCGAGCTTTTCAAGCAGGAGTACCCGGCCACGGCGGCTGAAGCCTTCCAGATGACCGGAGTTGACAGCTTCATCAAACCGAATATTGTGCTGAAGGCCCGGAAGAACATTGACATATTGCCGGGCGGCGCCCACATCGTGGGGCTTGATCCTGCAAGGGGCGGAGATCGGACGAGTTTCATTCACCGGCAGGGGCGGGTTGCTTGGGGGCTTGAAAATATCCTGACCCCGGACACGAACCTGATCGTTGGCAAGGTCAAACTCCTGATGGAGCTGAAGAAGAACCCGGTTGATCGGCTCTTCATCGATATTGGCGGTCTGGGCGGCCCGATATACGACCAGTTGAGAACTATGCCGTTCGGCGACCGCGTGACTCCGATCAATTTCGGAGATCGTGACGTCTACAATCCGGAGCGGTATTACAACAAACGGGTTGAAATGTGGGGCGACATGCGGGACTGGTTGGCTGACACGGCGCTTCCGGTGATCATCCCGGACGACGACAGCTTACAAACCGATATTTGCGGGCCCGGGTACAAGTGGAACCACGTTCAGCAGTATTTGCTTGAGTCAAAAGAAGACATGAAAAAGCGCGGCGTTCGATCTCCTGATGGGGGCGATGCGCTGGGCTTGACGTTCGCCCAACCGGTGATGCCTGCCTTTTCTGAAGGTGGTCAAGATTCCGGTTTCGTCCCGTTCGCTGTTTAGCGTTATTTGTCAAACCTGCAAGAGTGTGTTATTCTGGAAGAAAGGAACGACCGGATACCCAAACAAATAAACAGAGGGTTCGATGATTTCAGACCAAGAATTAACTTCAGCTTTGCGGCCACTGATCGACGATGCGAAACGGCTGCAAGAGCAATTGAGCCCAGAGCGCGAGAAATTTAATTCAATCTACAACGCCGATCCTTACGGGAACGAGCGGCCCGGATGGGCGACCACTGTTGCGCCGGTCGCGTTTGACACGGTCGAGTGGATCAAGCCTTTTCTGGGTGATATTTTCAATGGCGATTTCTTCACGATCGACGGGAACGACGACGTGGCGACCCAGCAGCTCAAGGAATATATTCGGTTCAAGTTATGGACTCAAGGGCACATTGACGAGCAGATCGATGATTTCGTCCACTACAGCTTGACCAGCCACTATGGCGTGTTCAAGATCACCCACCAAGACAATTTTCACTTTGAAAACCAAGAGATCGAGCAGCTTAACGAGGCCCAATTTCAGGCTTTATCCGGGGCTGAAGAGCTTGAGGTGACGAAATACGACGAAGTTCCGGAGCAGAACCCGCTTGACGGAACAACGGTGATGAACTATGAAAATATCAAAGTACGCCAAAGAATACAGGACTACAAAGGCCCGGTTGTCGAGTGTGTACCGCCTACTGAATTTTATATGTCTGCCGGTTATGCGAAACTGGAAAATTGTCCGTTGGTTGCTCACGTTCCGAAGCGAACCCTCGACTACATCAAAACTAAAGAGCGCGATGGAATTTACAAAAAGGGAAGTTATGAGGCGGTCAAGGCAAAGATAGCCTCACGGTTTGACAACCCGGAGACGTCGGGCGAGATTGCGGCCTTGTTCGAGGCCAGCGGGCTTGAAGTGCCATCCGAGATCACCTATGCGGATGATATGGTTATTGCCAATGCCGATGTTGAAATCTGGGAATGTTACGTTGAAATGGACATTGACGGCGACGGCTACCTTGAGAGCGCCATCGTCGTAATGTGTGAAGATGTCGTACTGCAAGACCCGGTTGAGAACGAATACATGACGGCCCCTTTCGAGCTTGGCGTGGTTATGAAGAAGCCCCACGAAATGCTCGGATACAACTTCTGTTCGATTATGGAAGACTGGCAGCGGGTCGCCACGAATTTACAGCGCGGGATTCAGGATGCAAGCCTGATTTCGACTAAGCGTGGATGGTTGACGACCGACGTTCCCACCCAGAACGCGCTCCGGAAGTGGGTGCCCGGTGATACTGCGAGAGTTGACAAATTGGGGAATGTCGAGCCGATTGACTTTGGAGCTCCCAATCAGTTCATGTTTAAGGCTTATGATCAGGTGAGCGGCGAAATTGACCGTCACAGCGGCGTTTCTGAAGCGGCGCAAGGTTTAGATCGGCAGGCTGCCAACAAGACGGCAGCAGCGATGGAAATGAAGCTCACGGTCACGCAGCAGCGTCAGCGGTTGTATGCTCTCAGATTGTCCCGGACGTTCGAGAAAGTCCTTCGTCGGGTGCTTGATATTTTTCGAAATCACACTCCGGAAGATGGTCAGCGAGCAGTTGGTGGAGACGTTTTCATCGACAAGATCGATTTCCGTGGAGAATACTTCTTCAAGATTGATGTTGGCGTTGGAGTAAACGAGAACCAGCAGAAAGCACAGATCATGGATCAGCACATCCGATTTATGACTGAGGTCGGGATTCAGATGGGGATCGGCGACCCAACCCATATTATCCGGGCGACCGACAAGAAAGCGGCCTTCCTGAATATGGATATGTCTGATCTGCATTATTCTGAAGAAGAGTTCAACCAGAAGCAACAGCAGCAGCAGCAGGAACAGGAGCAGCAGAAACAACAGGTGATGCAGTTCGTGCAGCAGTTGTTATCGCAGGGTGCACCGCCTGAAGCTATTCAGAAAGAGCTTGAGCAAAAGGGCATACCGCCCGAAGCAGCGCAGCAATTAATACAGGGGGTAATGAATGGAGAGCAAGGACAAGCCGGGCCGAGTAATCAAGGGCCCATGGCTCAAGGAGGACAACCACCCGGAGGCGGAGGCCAACCAGCCCCAGCCGGGCCAGCTTCCGGAGGATCAGCAGCGCCTCAAGTTGGCTGAGTGGGGAGACAAGGCGAAAGAGCTCCAACGCAACGCAACCTTGAAGAAGACGCTCGATATTCTTTTTGCAAAATATGAGCAGGAAGTTATGAATCTCGGGCCGGAGCAGACAGACTTATTCAAGGCGGTTGCCTACAAGCGGTTAGCTCTTTATGAGTTTGTCAATTTAATCAAACACAGCGTGGACGCTGGCAAAGTCGCAAGGGATGAGCTTTCGAGTGACTTTCAGCCACCGCCGCCGCACATGGTGTAATTTTATGGATTTTGGCGATGTAATACGAGCACTAAAGAACGGAAGGCGCTGTGCAAGAAAAGGGTGGAACGGTAGAGGGATTTTCATCGAACTGCAAGTCCCTGACGAGCACAGCAAAATGTCGAGCCCTTACATCTACATTGACACTACAGGGCTCAGAACAGAAAACCCAGATGCCCCGTTGAGTTTAGTCCCGTGGCTCGCGAGCCAAACGGACATGCTTTCGGAGGATTGGGAAATGGTGTAATTTTATGCAAACTTTGCTTTTAGGGTACTCTGGAAAGAAGCAAGCTATCATTGACGAGAAACAGGCTGACAAAGTCCAAGAACTCGAAAAAGAGCTGGCCCGAACCAGAGGTAAACTTGGCTATCAGGTCAAGATAAACAATCAGATGAGGGGTGAATTAGATGGACGCAGTATTGCAGGAAGCACAAGTTGACCCAAGCGCACTTCCGGACGGCGAGCAGGTCTTAGACCCAAGCCCGGACGAAGTGGCCCAGCAGGAAGACTTAAGCCCAGCAGACTTGCTAGAGCAGGAAATGGATGGGGTGTTTGAGCCACCAGTTAAGGCAGAGCCAGAACCGGTGATTTCTTCTGACCCTGAACAAGAAACGCAGTCAGAACAGTTAGGGCAGCCCGCTCTTTCTGCTCCGGCCGCACAACCCGAAGCATGGGAAACCGCGCCTACAAATTGGTCAATGGACGAGCAGGAACATTTCAACGCTCTACCGGCTGACCAGAAGCAGTTTGTTCATCGTACTGTGACTGGCGCGTCTCGTGCCGCTCAGGAAAAGATGGATCACGCGGCAGAAATTCGCCGTACCGTCGAACAGTTCGTGGACAAGATCAATAAACCACAACCCGCAGAACCGCAGACGCAGCAGCATGAAGAAGTTGTCCCTGATGATCCGATTGAACGGATTAAATACGAGACGAAGCAGGAGATCCGGCAGGAAGACGCAAGGGTTAAAGAGCAGGAGCGGCAGGCTAAAACCGAAACGCTGATCCGAGAAACCGTGGAGGTGATTAATAAAGATCCTCTCCGGCCGCAGGTTCAGCAGCTACTCGACAGCAAAGTTGAGGCGAGCGCGAACGTAGTTGATATGAGCGACCCACAAGGCCGCACTTATCGCGAAATCGAGCTTACCCGGCTTAAAACTGATCCTCTTTATTTCCGGCACGTTTACGAGCAGGCAAGGAACATGGTCGTCCAACGGCAGGCGCCGCGACAGCAAGGTTTGCAGTCAGCGCCAACTCAACCGACGGCCCAACCAGCCCCTACTCAGCCAGCCCAAACCAAAGTGAGGCAGACGAGAACGCCAGTCCTTGAACGTGCAGGGCAATCAGCCCCAATCCCAAAGGCAGACCCGAGAGTAGCGCAGAAGGCTAAAATTTTGCGTGATATTTCGAGTGGCCGCGTTACCTCTAAAACACTTGGTGATTTTCTTGACAATGCTGTTGCCGATGCCAGTTTTGCCTAAATATTAGAGGGCTTTATCATGGCTGACGTATTAACCAGTACCTATAACCCATCTGCAATGCAGACTACGATCTACGAAGATGTAGACGGGGTTATCCAGAACATTTCACCGTACAAAACCCCGCTTATCGCCTCAATCGGCAAGAGTAAAGCGGAAAACACCTTAACCGAATGGCTCGAAGATGAGATCAAAGCTCCGACTGGCGCCAACAAGTCAGTTGAAGGAGCAGACGCAGTTGCCACCGTCCGGGACATTCCGTCTCGACTGAACAACTACACTCAGATCATGGACGATACGTTCAAGGTCACTGGTACTCAGGAAGCCGTCAATACTATTGGCCGGGCAAAATCCAGCAAGTATCAGCTTGGCAAATCGCTTAAGTATCTGAACACCGAGCTTGAGTATGCCGCTATCAACAACGCCACTAAGGCAGCGGGCGCGGCGGCTACAGAACGTCAGATGATGGGGATGGAAGGTTTCATTGCCACCAACGATTTCACCTTTGCGTCAAAGGCAAACACCAACCTGTTCACCGAAACTATTTTGATGGATATGTCGGAAAGCATTTTCGACGCCTGTGAGGATGATGAGCAAGTCCTTCTCGTCGGATCGTCTACCGCCAAACAGATTGCAGGATGGGACGACAACAGCCGCATTACGGTTAATACCGATGCAGCCCTGAAAACTCTCGTCATGGCAGTCTTGGTACTCGAAACCCCGTTTGGCCGTATTCGTGTCGTAATCGACCGTTATGTGGCCTTGACTACGGATACCGCCAAAGATTACACTTCGGCCTATCTGTATGATCCGGGCAAGATGTCAATCGCTTGGTTGCGTAACTGGAAGACCGACAAGCTGGCCAAAGATGGCGACAGTCAGAAATATTACACTGTTGGCGAAATGGCCCTGAAGGTTCATTCAGAGAAGGCAGCCGCTAAGTGTGGAGACATTTACGCGAGAGTAACGCCAACCTGAGTTTGATCAGGGTCGCTCATCCCTGATCACTAACCCCCGCCCCCGGTGGTGAGAAATTGCCACCGGGGGCAAACTCCATTTATAGAGGGATCATGTTACAGGACAATCTTGAAGTATTTACGAACGATGCCGGGGAAGTTACCGGCGTCAAGCAAGAAATCAAGATGAACACAATGGGCGTTCGTGCTTTCGCAAGGATGGTAAAACAAGTCAACAAGTCTGGGCTCAAAAAAGATTTCGCCAAAGAGTGCCGCGTGGTCGGAGTAATCCCTTTCTTTATGCCAGATGGTACTTTTACGGAAGACAAACACGCGATGAATCTTGATCCAGAACAGCTTGATTACTTATTGAAACACTCACCGGATTTTGATGTCGATCCCAAAGCGTCGAGGTAAAAATGTCTACAATCTCATTTTTTGACCTGTTAACTGAATTGCGTATTGAGCTGTCAGACGAAGACAAGACTGAGTGGAGCGATCTAAAATTGATGAGCTTCGTCAACAGAGCGATGAAGCGCATCCATGAGATCATCATCAGAAACGAATTAAATTTCGCGATTAAATCAGTGGTCTACACCGTGGAATCCGGCGTCACAGAGATAGCTCTCCCGGATGATTTTATGATCCAGAAGGGGCTTTACCGCAGAGACACCAGCAAATTTGTAGAGTTCGCGACTGACGACACATGGGAACGGGTCTCAGAAAAGGGTGACGGGCTCTGGCGTCTCGCGGGTGAGAATTTTGTGATCAGTAGCAATATACCTGTTGGCACAGAACTTGCCTTCTATTACTTCCCGATGTACCAGAGAGAAACAGACACTCTTGAGGCTGTAATTTACGGCGATCAAATCTGGGATGCTATAATCATTTACGCTTCATATCTATGCAAAAATGTTGACGAGTTTGACTTATCGGTAGACGCTCAAATCTTAGGAGACGTTGAAAGTCAACTGCTTATGATGTATAATAGGAATACCCCACAACGCGCCCACTTGGAATCGTAAATGCAGACACTCGCGGAGAAATATCAAGAAGTATTCGGAACTGTCCCAGACCCTTACGCTGGGGGCCCGACTATTGGTAATGCCGGGCAACTGAGCGCCGAAGAAATCCAGAGGGCCGACTCTCAAGGGCTTGTCGCTCCTAACGTCGACCCCATCAATGTCGTTGCTGGCTTTGGTGCCGGAGCGTTAACCTCTGGGCTTGGCACCGCGTTAGGGATGATCCCCGGAATGATGGCGTCAGAACCTATTGTCGGAACTGCGCTGGACGCAATAGAGGATTACACCGGGAACAACCCGATCTTGAATACTGTCGCGGGCGTTGCCCTGCCTATGATGGCCGGTAAATATTTTGAGCCGCACGTCAACCGTTTTGCGTCGTCCGGCGCCGAAGTAGGTAAGCGAGCCCTCGGCAACGATATAGGGATGTTTCTCGGCCCGAACGCTGGTGGGGCCGACTTAGCGAAACTTGCAGAAGCAAAGCAGATGATGCAGCTCGGGTTAGATGAAAAAGCTGTATGGCAAAATACTGGCTGGTTCCGTGGCGACGATGGCAAGTGGCGATTTGAAACGTCAGATCAGCAGTTAAAAGTAACTGGCCCGAAAGAACACTTTGACAAGATGCAGGCCCGATCACAAGAAAGGATGGACGCCGCCGCAGAAGGATTGAAGAACGGGGAGATCACCCCCCATGAGTATTTCTTGGCAGAAAAAGAATGGAAGAAATATCTTGGCGACGCTCCTCAATTTGAAGAAACTTCAGTCGGCGATGCAATCGATCACCCGACCTTATTTGATAATTATCCAGATCTCGCGCACAAACCTTTAACCTTTGCTGACTTGGGCCCAGATGTCGGCGGCACGAACTCAAGCACAGGCGTTTCGCTCAACTCAAAACTAAATGCTCCGGGGCAACTCGACGACATCGCCGCGCACGAATTGCAACATTCTGTCCAGATGGACGAAGGCTTTGCTCCGGGAGGCAGCCCTGACCAGTTCAAGTTTACAGACAAACTGAGCAATGAATGGAATTTGCGAAAGGAACTGCTCGATCTTTCGTCCGAAAAAGGTATAACCCCGAAAGAGGCCGCAGAGTTTTACAAAGGCATGGACGAACACGCAGACATGAAGTCTTACGCTGACGAGATTGAACGTGGGTTGTTTTCGCCAGAGGAAATCACTAACAACGCGGCGCATTACGACAAACTGAAAGGTGATCCTCTAGACACTTACCACAGGCTTCACGGCGAAGCTGAAGCGAGAATGACTCAGAAGCGGATGGATTACTCTCCTGAGCAGAGGGCAGAAATGTTCCCGTATGACGACTTAGATGTCCCTCGGGAGGAACTGCTCATGCAGGGCATGATGGGCCCATCCGAATCCGGGCCACAGCAAATGATGGAATCAAGACTGTCGCCAGAGAATAGAGAAATGATGGCAGAGCCTCAAGGCGGCTACCACCTCAGAAAGAATCCTGCACGGCCGGAAGGGATCACTCCGACGCCTATGGGCGCACAGAATACATACTCAAATAAAGATGTAGGCGCAAGGATCGATGCTTCAGTAGAAGGAAACGAATACTCTCCGAGAGCTTACTTTTACAATACCCAGACGCAGCCAGAATCGACCGTCGCTTCACTCAATCCGAAAACCTACGGCGTCGAAATGCCGGAAAACATTCTCGACCTCGGCAAGGGCGTTCCTAAAGGTTTGGCTGACTCTCAGAATGAATATCTGAAGAGCAGTGAGGGAGGCTGGGGCGTTACCGACGGTTCAGTCGGAAATGCGTTCGACAACGCGCTTAAGGAAATGGGCTTCCGTGGGTTATCTGACCCAAAGAAAGGGATCTCTTATTCCTTCGACAACCTGCCAGCAACCCCAGAAATGACATTCAACGCTGGGATTTCCAACGTGGTCGAATCGAAAGGGATGCTCCCGGAAACATTGTCTGGCGTAAAAGAAGTGCAGAATACAGAGTTCCCGAAATTCGCAAAACAGATCGAGCAGGTTTTCAAGAAAAGCTATCCCGAACTAAAGATCAAAGGTTTGTCTCCTTCGCTGGCGAACTTCCCGAGCGAGACGAGCGGAGACATCGAGCACAGCATAACAATGCAATTTAGTGGCCCTCCTGACGCCGCAATGGCCGCTCTGAGCGAGATTGGCACGATGAATCATCAGCGCATGGTTTTTGCAATGGGCGATGAATCCCTGAAGAAAAGCCTGCCTGACGCAATCGAAGGGATCAGATTAACCGGAGAGTTTGAAGACGGGTTGAGCCTTGACGACATCCAGTCGCTCTTGAAGAACCTCAATGTTTCAGAATATAACATCGTAGACAAGGGTGCCGGGCGTTTTGGGGTTGACATTTTTGACAGCAAGAGTACAGACTTCTCCTCGTTGAAAGACAAGCTTAGATTTCCGAAACAGGAAAAGGTTTACTCTGCCATGGCTGGGTCATTTGGCTCAACTCATGAGAAGATCGGCCCATCTTTCGATGATTACTCTCAGAATATAAGGAAATACCATGGCGAAACAAAAGGGAAAAGCATCTTCGACCAAAGAGCCGCAGAAGGGATTGAGTGGGCTCGATAAGCAGGTGGCCCACCTCAAGAGTATTTTCCCGGACATTCAGGAAGGTAAAACCGAAGGGGTCGTAGTCACAGTTTCTAAGAGGAAATAATGGGATTTTCAAGCACTAAGTCAAAGCAGATCACCCCGTTAAGCTTTAATCCGTCAGGCGGGTTAAACTTATCGTTACCTCCTCATGCTATCGCTGACAACGAGCTATCGTCGGCGTACAACATGATCTACTCGCCCAGCAACGGGGTAATCACTACTCGGCCGCCGTTCAGATGCTACACGGCCACGCCACTCCCCGGCGCTATCAACAACCTTCACCCATACAAAGATTACCTGATGTGCTCTTGTGCTAACGGGAAGCTTTACGCTCTCGATCTCGCCCCTGCCAGTGGGACTTTCGGAACATTCGTCGAACTGTCTTCACTTTCCAGCACCGCAAGCTTCCTTAATTTCAATGACAAGTTGTTGTTCGCTGACGGCTCAGGGCTCTATTCTTGGGACGGGAACACGGTAACAGCGACAGTTACGACCATTCTTGACAGTGGCACGACTCCTGCAATGCAGCCAAATGTTATTTCTGAGGTTGCAAACCGGGTTGTAATTAACGACTACGACGACCCAGATGCTATTTATTTGTCTGGGCCTGAAGACGAAACCGATTGGGACACCGCCGCAAACGCCGTCGGCCTCCGCGCCGGTTATGGTGACGATATGGCAGTCAACGGGATCGCCGTTCTAGGCCAAGATGTTATCGTGTCAAAGGTCGGGAAGGGGCGCAGGTTCCTTTACCGGGTAAACGTCAGCGGCCCTTCTACTGGATGGTCAGTTCAGAACTTGATTGCTGACTCTTCGGCTACCGGGCCGTTATTGATAACCCCGATACCTAACAATGTTATGTATATCAATGAAGACAGCGAGCTTCGTGGCGTGGCCGGTATTCAAGAATATGGCGACCTGAAAATGATCAATGCCGGTGAGAAAATAAACCCCGGACTGGTTCAGCTCGACAGAGACGGGTATTCCCCCTCAATGTTGAGATATTTGCCATCCTATGACATTCTTGCCTGTATTTGCTCCGGGAGGATTTACGCTTTCCATCATTCGACTGGCCGGTTTACTTATTTCGACGGGCTTTCTTCTGGCATAAATATTGTCTCGGGTTGCGACTACAACAACGATCCTGTTTGGGGTGGGTCAAATGGCCACATTTACGAGTGGGTTGATTCTGGTCTTCCTGACTCCCCAACGAGGACAACCACGAAAGACTATGAGAGCCGAGTGAGATCAAAGACTTACACGATGCCGGGCGAAATGCTTCTCAAGAAAAGTTACCTGAATGTCGTCCATGTAGCGGAAGGCAGCGGCAGGCTTGAGGTCAGCGAAACGATCATTAAGAAATTCAGTTTGGACGCCCCCGGTTGGTATTTGTTTGATGCAGACATGGATCTATACGATGCCACGATGGATTTATACACAGCAGACATCAACAGTCAGACGTTGTCAATCAGAAACAGGGTAAGGAAGAAAGATTTTTACTTCGAGTTGATCACGAACTCCGGCAGAGTAGGGCTGAATTATGTTAACGCAAACCTCAGCATGGTGAACGGTTAATGAAAGGATTTTTCAAATTCGAGGGGCAACCCGGCTGGGATCCTTACACCGGGCAGGCGATGGGTGGCGGTTTAATGCCACGGCAGCAAGAACTACAGCCACAGGGGCAAATGATGCAGCCAGAGCCAATGCCTCAACCTCAGCCTTCGATGATGCCACAGCAGGCCCCACAGCAGGCACAGCCGCCAGCTCAAGGGCCACAGCTCCCATCTTTAGGTGACGCCAAAGATGCTTATGATCAGATCAAAGATGGGTTTGCTGGCCCGACATATCAGGAACCACCGCATGTAAGTAACCCGGCGCCAAATTATACAGGGGCCGATCCTTACGACCCCGCTCACTATCAAGGGACGCTCACTGATGCTGAGTTACCAAACAATAACCCTGTTACCGATCCAAGCAATTATCAAGGGACGCTGACAGGCACAGCAGACACTTCTAACCCCGTTTTCAACCCGGACAGTTATCAAGGCACTCTTTACGACCCGAGCAACCCTCTTGGGCTGACTGAGGCCGAATGGGTGACACAGCAAGGTTTAATGAACTCTGGCTCTCTCCTACAGGAAGGCATGGGCCTTGCTTCAAATGCTGGACTTGCTGGTGGCCTGTCTGATATGGGCGGGGTCGCTGATGAGATAGTAGAGCAGGGCGGCGGGATGATGGATAGTGCTGGGGGCATGATGGATAGTGCCGGTAAATTTGTTGCAGGTGCCGGGATTGCAAATGGCATTTACGGCTTGTCACAAGGCTCCGGAGGTAAAGGCGGCGCTGACTTAGCCGCTGGCGTCGGGGCATACTTTGTCCCGGGATTTGGCTGGGTTAAAGCTGCGTTTGATGTCGGAATGGGGATTGGTAGTTTCGCCAGATCGCAAGGCCGTGTCCATGATTACTTCCACCCTTATATGCGAAACCAAATAGAAGGAGCTAACGGCTCAACGGTTATGAACGTCGGGTTCAAAGATAGTCTTGACGATGCCGCAGAGCAGGGTTATTCCGATGATGCTTTTTATAAAGACAACGGGCAATACGATCTCCACCCCAACCAGATTGGAGGAACACGCACGATGGTCGAAAAAGATGGGGCGTACTACTTCATCGACGATATAGCCGGGTATTCTGGTGTGGAATCTTACGATGATTACGTTCTGGCGAATGGTGGTTCACCTTACGATAACTCGATGGGTGTTTTGGGGATGGGCGACGATACGCGCCCATCTTACGACAAACAGGCAGAGGATATAGGTTTATACTCAAGGACGCAATATAATTCTTTCGTGAACGATGTTTTCGCCCATGACGTAAGCGTGAACGGTGTCAACTTTGAGTCTGATTTCATCACAGGGGCGCAACACGGGGATTACAAAGGGCAGGACACTATGGGGACAAGGGCTGAACCAAATATCAGCGGTTTAGTTAAAACCGGCGAAATGAACCGGATGATGGACAACAGCCAACAATTCCTTGACACTTCAAAATATGCTGATTACGTCCGACCCGAATTGCCAAACGGTGACAACTACAAGCCAATTCCGATAGATTATGATATGATGGGACTATAAGAGGGTAAAAAAATGATAAATCAAGACAGCTCAGGATCGAATAAGCCGTATGCGTGGAACGCCACGAACGACAACTACAAGAATATCGGCAGCGACGTTCTCCGGGCATCTAATAAATTTGGCGGTCAAGGCTGGATGGATGCAGGTTCCGGCTCAAACGCTTACCAGTATAATTATTCCGGTGGCGATGGCGACAGGACTTTGTCGCTACGGAACAAAGCGAACCCACAGGACGCCCAGACTTTCGGGATCGGGAACTATGGCGACTATGGAAACATGTCCAACGAACAGCTTGGCAACCCCGGCTGGGACACTTCCGGATTAGGTAAAATGGTCTGGGGCGGCGGCGACCAGACGTGGAACAACGATTGGGGTGGCAATTACGGCATGGATCGTAATGCAGGGCCAGCCCTTAACCCAGCCCCGATTAATCCTTCCCCTGTGGGAAAAGAATACAACCCGCCTTACCCGAACCCGCCAATGGAAGGCGACCCGGCAACAGCGAAAGGCTTAGGCAATGCCGCAGCCCTGATCGATCAGCAAATGCAGAACCCTCGGCAGATGCCCGGATTTTGGGGTGATCAGTACCAGAGCCAAGATCCTGAATATTGGTCGGAGCAATTCCCCGGCCAAGTGGGCAACGCCACACTAGGTACAGCCGCTATTCCAGAACAGTATAAAACTGGCCCAGAATATCAGGCGACCAAGTACGAGGGAGCCCCAGCGTACCAGCAGAAAGGGTACAACGGGATGATGGGCGGGGATTACAACGCCTTGCAGTCGGCCCTTCAGAAACCCGGGGAGATAGCCGCACAAAATGCCTACGAAAGGGGCTCACGCGACTTGAGGGGATATATGGGGAACTCTGGGATGTATGGTTCTTCAGTGATGAGCCAGCAGGCCAACGAAGGAGTAAACAGGGAATTTATGAACGCGAGCGCCGCGAACGCCGCGAGTGCCGCAGCCACAAGGTACGGCCAGCAGCAGCAGGACTTGCAGTACGGGAACTCCGCCAATATGCAGGATCGACAATTCGCCAACACGGCCAACAGGCAAGATTTACAGTTCGGAAATACAGCTAACCGCCAAGATAGCCAGTTTGCCAATACTGCCAACCGACAGGATCGTCAGTTCGGCGCTGATTTCGGCCTACAGAGAGCAGACCTTGATAGGCAACAGAAGCTTGACAAGTGGAAAGCAGACACGACCAACGCTGGGCTTGACCGCGATTACCAGAATCAGCAATTCCAGTTTGATTACGGCAATTCTGAAGCCGCAAGAGGCGAGCGCAACGCGATGCTTCAGGCTCAGTACGGATACGATCAGCAGAAGATGGGCTTCGACCAGATGCAGCAAGAGAACCTGCTTAATCAGAACCTTGCTTTGGCCGGGAGAGCCCAGACGTCGTCACAGATGGCGCAGAACTATCGCGCACAGCAAGACGCTATGAAGGCGCAAGAGACGTCAAATAAGTGGGGGCTTGGAACTGATCTGCTCGGAGGTTTCTTTGGTATGGGGCAGAGTGGCGGGTTTGGCAATTCAATGGCAAGCGGTTTGTGGAACAGCATAAAATCAAGTTAAAGGGATAACGACATGGCACAAGGAATGTGGAGCGGTATCCGTTCTGGGGTCAACCGGATACAAGACAGGATGGATTTTCAGGAAAAGCTGAAACTGCAACAGGATCAGCAGGCTTTCCGTGAAAAAATCCAGCAAGTCAACCAGAACCGGCAAGACACGCTCATGCGCCAACAGCAGCAGCAGTTGGCCGGGAATCAAGAGCTCGCTATGAATCCCGGGCTTGTTGAGCAAATGCGTTCAGGTGACAACATGATGCAGCCGGGGATGCGCGGGTCAATGATGATGGGCCCTGCGTCTCCAAAAATGAACCAGATGGCGATTGCGTCTCGCGCAACCCCAGCAGCCCTCTCAGCCGCTCGCGATTACCGCTCGCCAGAGCAACTCTCTCAAATGACAATCAACGAGAAACAGGCAGGAAGAGTTCCTGTCGACAAAGAAAAGTATTGGAGCGCCGAAAAGAAGAG
>QNCM01000041.1 GCA_003644505.1 Candidatus Makaraimicrobium thalassicum
AAGAATATCCATCCTGACCACTGCCAGAGGCGTTTCAAAGCTAACAAAGCCAGTTCCTAAGTGTTTCAGTCCACCGCGCAGTCCAGTAGTGCCAGCACTGCTGCTACAGAGAAAGCTCGTAACGCTTGTGAAATATTTAGAGGTTTCCGCATCTAAACTGAACAGCACATCATCCATGTCTAAAAAGTCAACATGGGGTCTCGTGGCGGATGTCCTGGTCAGGCTGTTGCCGGTCTGTGTGTTTGTCAGACTTACGCTCCTTATATCATTGTTTTCAATATTCACTGTAAACATTATCCCATTAGGCGCTTTAACACTGATCGCGGCCAGGCCCTGCAGAGGGATCTTCGGCCGAAGTATCCGATGCAGTTTTTTCCTGACCCATCCTTTTTTCCGGAAAATATCATCGCCTTCTTCGTAATCACCTTTACCGAGTGCTTTGAAAAAGACCGTGCTGAAGATATGACTGGGATCCACATGAAAGTCGTCATAGCCTTTACCTGGACGGTGACGGTACTGGGATGCTACGTAGCGCCGGGTCCAGGGATCCCTGGAAGCGTCCATACCATAATAGCAATAGCTTTCACCGGTCTCCTTTATAAACTCTTCAACTTCACGAAGGGCTGTATCCCGGGATTTACTTATAGCGGCATCGATAATCGCCAGTGTCTTTAGAGCATTGGTTTCCGCCTGATCGGGTATCCGGCCGTCATCCTGCACCTCTGCTGTTACGCTGGTGAGCGTCCGTGTATCCGTAAAATCCACGCTTCTCACGGTATTCTTCACGATATTCGCGGTGAGCCTTGCTTCAGGCGTCTCAACACTGATAGAGCCCATCGCCTGCAGGACAGCAGGCCCGGCTTCTCCGATAGTTTCGAGAAGGCCAGCGGCGTTGGTGACCGCGGCGGCATTGATGATTTCCAGCATCTTCAAAGCTCTGGTTCTCACCTCAACGGGTATCGGGCCGCGTGGCTGCACAGCCACGGTCACCCTGGCGCGCGTCCGCGTATCCGTAAAATCCACGCTCCTCACGGTATCTTTTTCGCTTCTAATGGGACTTTTTATGACGTTCGGGGTTATCCTCACCTCAGGCGTCCCTTTGCCGATGAGTTCCATGGCTTCCTCAACGGTTGTCCGGGCCTCCGCGGCTGCCATGAGAAAATTCTTGAACAGCCTGTGGTTATAAGCTTCCATTTTACTCTGGCGCACCTTGTCATAGGCTTCCCTGATATTCTCTATGGTCGTTCCGCAGTCCTCGATCTTTATACCGGTTACGTCCCACATCTGCCTGGAAACGGGCGGGTAGAACTCTAATCCGCTTTCAGAGGTTACCTTTCGCCGGCCTGACTCCAGGTTGAGTATCGTCAGAACGAGTTCCGGGTCAAACCCGCCCAGAGTAAAAGAGTCCGTGTCCCCGCAGAATTCCGCGAACGCTTCCCTGAACCGGCCCCCGTAAGCGCGCATGTTCGCTCCGGCCATGCGCAGCATCCGTTCCACTATGGACCACGCCCTTGCGTATTCGTCCTTTGTCATGTCCATGCAGAAGCCTCCCGCGACCAGCGCAGTGCCCTGCGTAGCGATCAGGTTCCCGCTGGTTACCATGCGCTCAAGCCGTTCCCTGAGTTTTTTGGCGTTTATTTTCTCAAGGAACGCCGTAGCCAGCCGCACGCTCTCGTCAGTAATGTCAACAACCGCGCTGTCAGCAGCATCAAGCGACAGATTATCCCGCAGGCGCGCGAACGCTTCCGGCGTCAGTTCGGGCCAGCGCAGGGGACCTATCTCTATCAGTCTGCCGCACTGCTCCATATACTCTTCTGGCGAATGCACTTCGACCCTGGTCAGGAAGCCGTAATAACGGACAAGATACGCATAATAAGACCGGCCATCGACATCACATGGAACGACCATAATCATCACGGGCTGTTCCCCTGCCTCTTTTTCTTCCCATGAAATGCCCTTCAAATCCAGTTCTACCGACTGAGCGAAAAACAACTTTATCACTTTTGGCCCGACATCCGAGTACAGGCTTATTTCCCGCTCCAAAACTTCCGGATCCTGAAAAGCCTTATACGCAAGCAGCGCCTTGATCATAGACGCATCGCTCATCTCGGAAGAGAAGACAGGTTTGAAAAAGCTCTGCGGGGAAAGGCTCCCGCAACTTCCCACACCCCGGGAGTGGAACTCGATTCTACCCCCGGGGTGAAAAAATGATGCGCGGGGAAAAGCCCCCCATGCAGCGGCAGGAACAGGGGAGACACCCAGACTCAAAACACTGATAACAAGTGCTGACGATACAAACCGGACACAATTCTTCATCCGCGCGTTCTTCATGAGCACACTCCCCCCTTAATATTTCTCAACTTTTTAAAACCTTGATATAACCGGATTGATTTAGCAGGGCAGGCCTCTGAGTTCAGGCCCAAAAGCGTATTCCTCATTTCTGAAAGGACGCGAAAAACGCGTTGATACGCAGTCATGGCTGGATCACAAACGTGAAAACAGACGTAACCCCAAACATCTTGCAATTTAAAAGTCTAACATCCATACTGTAACACACCTTCACCCCCATTGCAACACATAACTTTTCAACTATTGTTTGTTTAACAGACGCTTTATCTAACTCTCTATAAACAAAGCACTTATGAGATAAATACGGGTATGGGAAGCGGCTGTTGATTCTTTTGAAAAATAAACTTCTTTCGATATTTTTTTGCGTTTTTGTATTGACATTTTCGTATAGCAAAAAGAGAGGGGATACCCATAAAAATGAGGGATACCCATAATTAGGCTGTAAGTACTTAACATCACAAGTGTTAGATAAAGCGTCTGAAAGGTTAAGATTTAAAAAATTTAGATTTTGGGCCTGCATTTGGCTTTAAATGATGCTATACTATAATGTAATTAGTTTGAAGAGGTTACAAAAATTCTCAGGCGGCATTCACCAGCCGTTGTAACGGGAGGAGTGTGCGTAGAGGAGTGTGTGTAAATGCGCTGGAATAATAGTAAGTACAGTGGGTAAACTTGATAGTATGTATAATAACAGGTAAATTTTTTTTGCGTTGTTATTAAAAATATTTAAAAAGTATCTTGAAATAAAAAAACAGGGCTAAACTGAAGCAAAACAACCATGAGCATGAAGTCGAGCATATTCAAACACATACGCCCGGGAAAAGAGTCCCGGCCAGGGGATGATACCCGTGGAGTGTCTCTTAGATGCGCGGGAAAAGCCGTAAGGCCGTGGATAAGGGCTGTATCTCTGATCGTTGTGGTCACATTTCTCTCCCAGCAGGTCTCTTACGGCCAGGTGATGCAGCCGCCCGCGGCCCAGCCTTTGCTTAAGGGGCGGGTGGATCTCAACCAGGTCTCGATACCCCGTGATATAGCTATCACCAAAGAGATCAATAAGACCGAAAGCGATAAACTTATCATAAACATCAAGGATGTCCACGATAACTACGGCGCCCAGGAGTCCGTGGTATCGGTTCTGGAAAACCTGGCCGTGAATTATGACGTGCGGTTTATCGGGATCGAAGGGACCGAAGGGTATGTGGATATGAACATCGTATCCGCCTTCCCGGATGCCGGCGCGAAAAAAATGGCGGCGCAATACCTGATGCGCAAGGGCAGGTTGTCAGCCGGGGAGTTTTTCGCCGCGCTCTCGGAGACGCCGGTCACACTGTACGGGATAGACGACAGCGACCTGTATCTAAGGAACTACAACGCGTTCAGAAATCTCCTTGAGAAAAAGGACCGCAACGAGAGGCTCGCGGAGAACCTGAGGAAATGCCTGTTCGTCCTAGAGGACCATGTATTCTCGAAAGAGCTGAAACAGCTTAACAGGAATTCTGTCCTGAACAATAGCGGAGAGAAGAGGTTTACGAAACGATGGCATTATATCGAAGACATCGGCAGGCGGCACGGCGTTGAACGCGACAATTACCCCAATGTCAACGCGCTGATAAAGGCCGTAGCGCTTGAAAAGACCATTGACTATACAGCTACCAACAGGCAGAGGGACGAGGTGCTGAATATCCTGACGGGCAGGCTCGAAAGGGATCATCTTGAAGCTCTTATTCTCAAAAGCCTTTCTTTTAAACTCGGCAAGATATCGAAAAGCCAGTTCTATTCCTATATTCTTCTCCTTGTGAAGGCGGAAGGGCTGAACCGGAAGTATTACAACGAACTCGAGACTTTTTGCGATTACGTCAATTTATACGAATCAATAGATATCGGCGGGCTCATGGATGAGATAGACGATTATGAGTGCAGGATAAAAGAAAAATTGTTCAGGAACAAAGACGAGCGGCAGCTCACAGCCCTGATGAAAAATATGGAGATCCTGCACAACCTCTTTGCCGTCAAACTTACCAGCGGCCAGCTGCGTTATTTCAGGCGCCACATGGAGGATTTCAAATGGGGCAACTTTCTGGACTTCATCAGATCCAGGTGCCAGAAATACGGCATCCCCATCCCGGCGGAACTGGCGGAAACAAAAGAGCTGTTCGACCAACTCGGGCAGGCAGTGGATTTTTACGCGGCGGCGACAGGAAGAAACAGGGCCATGGTGGAAAATACCATAAAACGCATGAAGGCGGAGAACGTAAATGTCGCGGCTGTTGTCACCGGGGGATTTCACACAAGCGGCATCACCGGTATCCTGAAATCCGACCGGGTCTCTTACATCATCCTGCTCCCGCGTTTTAACCCCAAAACGGGGAAACGGCCGTATATAAGTATCCTGACGAACAAAGCGAACGAATACGAGCGTTATGCCAAGTCAGGGGATTATCTCGCGTTTACGTCCCCTTTTGCCATGATGGAGAAGATACTGGAGAATACGAAAATGCACGGCGGGGTATTCCGCATCAGGCCGGCAGTCGTAGCCCTGCTTATGGGCGGGGTCATCGCAAAGTACATGGAAAAGGGCGTGGTCAACCCTGAGACATGGAACCGGGACCTGGGCGAATATTTTCGGGAATATGAGAAGAGGGAAAGGCAGACCCTGGCGCGATTTGAGGACATGAAAGAAACGGGGAAAATGACGGAGAAAGAATACAAGGAATATGAAAAAGCTATAGTGAACTCCATAAACTTCATGAAAAAACTTCTGGGGGTGATAGAGATAGAGGCGCGGACGGGGCAGGTCGATGTTTTCTTCCGGACAGAAAAATTGAAAGAATTCGAACAGGAAGGCAATCTCCAGTATTCAGTCACATTCACCGGCGAAGGCGACCAAAGGCAGATATTGCTGAGGGCCTATGAAAAGGTCCCCGGAGAAGCGATCGAAGAGGTGATATTCGAACGATCTGTCAGATGGGCCAAAATCGCCGGTGAAAAAGCCGTGTCACAGGGCGAGACCCTGCTGGATACGGTCCAGCAGATGACAAAAACGGAACTTGACAGGAGGATCAGCCAATACTTAAGCAACAGAGAAGATGCTTTAGAACAGGCTATAGCCGGCAACACGAAAAGCAAAAGAAAACTTATCAGGGACATCAAAAACATAGCAGGCAGGCTGGGCATGTTAAGCGCGCTTACGGACGCGCAGATCGAGGCGCGGATCAAAGAGGAAAGCGTGAAAATCGCCCGCGCCGGCGCAGCCGGAACCGTCGAAGCGCCGAAAGAAGAACCAGCCGCTCGAACCGCCGCCCCCGAAGCTGCGGAGACAGAAAAATCCCAAGCGGCCGCGCCGGCACCGGGCATATCATCCCAGGCAATACCCCACGAAGTTTCGCGCGGCGAGTTGCGACACGAGTTTGAGTACCTCAGAGATGAAATAAACGACATGAAGAAGAGTAACGGAGAGAAAGAGATCGCAGATGGTGAAGAGATTACTGTTGAAGACTTGAAAGAACTAGGTAGAGAACGAGGCAGAAAACTACGTGGAGAGCTGCATGACGGGGACGAGAATTACTACGTGCGCGAGACAGACGGTGTTACCTATTACATCCTTGACATCACCGCAAGCCACGCCAGAAGGCTGCGAAGTTCGGAACCCGGAAGAAAAATATACTTAAGCAGAGACGAGGTTGAGGAAAAGGGTTTTGACGCGGCCGCTGCCCATGAAACAGCCGAAGCGGAAAAATTATATCTACTTGCCCGGGGGCTCCTTGCCGCGCTTACGGGAAGAAGCGCCGCTGATATAACGGATAAGGAAGCGATTGACCTCCTGGACATGAAGTTCAGCGGCGATATAGAGAAGTCCGCTGAAGAAAAGGGGGTCGACCTGGCTAAAGCGGTCACGGATATTCACGGCCGGGCCCATCAGGCCGGGCTCCAGGCCGAAGCCGAAACCATAGCGGCCGCGGAAGCGGCCCGCAGAAAAAAGGAACTCCAAGCGCGCCTTGCGCACGCGCCGCCTGTTCCTGACGTTACAGCCGAAGAAACCGCCCAGGTCAGGAGCCACCTGACCGCCCCACGTCCATTGCTCGCCCCGCGGCTTAAAACACTCGTAAACACCATAAACGAGAACCCTCGTCTAAGCGGCGTCCTCCTGCGCATCGCCGGGGATACGAAAGAGGAGCCGTCTGTCAGGAAAAACGCGCGAAAAGCCATGTGTATGCTCCTCGGCCTTAATGTCAACGTCGAGAAAGAATTCACGGCAGAGGATAAACAAAGTGTCATCGAAGTGTATTTCGAACATTCGAGTGACGAGAAAAAACGGCAGATATTCGACGGGGTCATCGATTCCGCTCTTTCCGAGCCTGCAGACGCTGCTGTCCGAAAGAATTTCGAGTGGCTGAGCGGCATGCTTGAAAAGATAAAAAAAGTCCAGGACAAAGGAAAAACAATATCCGCGGCGAAGAACGCCGTCAATGAACTGCTGGAAAGGGCAGGCATCCTGACGGAGAAGCTGAAAGAAACCGGCGACAGGGAATACCTGTCGGAGCTGTGCCGTGTGCTCGGGGAACTGCTCGGCGTTACCACCGAGGAAAAGAAGACGGAACTGGACCGGGCTTCCAGGGAGGTATTAAGCGGCCTTAAAAGCATACTCGAAAACTTTGATCGCGATAGCGTCCCTGAAACACTCCTGGGCCTGCGGACAAGCCTGGACGAGCTGACCTCCACCCTGACGGATATCTCGAATAACTTGCCGGGCATTCTGCAAGACATGCAGAATCTGGTAGAAAAATATATAGAAGAAGGCGTTTCCCCGGTAGTAAATGACGTGGGCAAGGAACTCACGGAAAAAGAGGAGAAGACCCTTGACGCGCTGTGGGGCATGCTCAGGCGAACCGTGGCCCCGCGCAGGATAAGCGGCAGAAAAAAACGGAAATACGAAGACGAAAAAGCAGAGATAATAGACGGTTTTAAAAAAGATACCGGCATAAAAAACCTGTTCGAACTGATAAATACCGGGAAACAGGCAAGAGGCGAACGTGAGATCAGCATAGAAGAAGCCGTTCCCGAGAGGGTAAAACAGTTGTTCGAGGCCGGGGACGCGGACGGCGCGCTTTCTCTGATAGAACGCATGCTGGAACTTCACAAGCTGTATGAAGGGCATTTTCATCATCTGGAACGCGATGAAATAAAAAAATGGGCCGGGTGGATAAAAGCGCTGTCAAATACGTGGGGCGCGAATATAGAACAGGACGCGGACAATGAGATAAAAGAATATCTGGGCAACTTGGGGGAAAAAGGCGCGGGGCTTCTGGAAGAAATAGGCCGCATAACAGACAGCCTGGCAGCGGACCTGCTGCAACTCGAAGAAGAACTTGAAAAAAGACAGGAGGATCTGGATAAAATTACGGAAATGATAACGAGTAGAACAGGCCCGGACAAAAGGCGCCTGACAGACGAAGACATAAGAATCCTGGAAAAGCGGCAGGTGATCATGGAAGACACCATAAGCCAGCTTAACAAAGAAATCAAAAGCCTGGGTAAATGGGCAGCTGATATAGGAAAGGCGAAGGATCAGATCTCTGACGCCGTCGCCAGGGGCGGCGAACTTGGCGAAGAAGTCGACACGGAAGAACTGCATCAGACCTTAATGACTGTTTTCGTGAGGAGCAGGGTCCAGAAGCGCATGGGGAACCTTAAGGATGCCGTCAAAAAACGGGCGGACAAAATCCTAACAAAGGATAAAAAGGGAAACTACACCGAAGAAAGCATGAAAGAGGCGTACGAAGCGATAGAAGAGTACGAAAAGTTCATGGCGACTGCCTGCGTGGATCTGAGCATGAAATATGTCGGCGGGTATGACGAGGGACTGTACGGCGTTCAGCTGCTGGCGGGATTACTTTCCGCGGACGGTTTTATCATCAACCTTAAGACCGGTGAGGGTAAAACCGAGTTCAGCACCGTGGCGCTGACGATCGCGTCACTCACAGGCCTCAAGGCGTTTGCCGAGACGTCCAACATCAACCTCGCGAGGAAAGACCACTTTAAAAGAAAAAAAATATTCGACTCCATGAATATCCGTTCGGCCATCTATGACCACAGCGCTTTAAGCGATAGCCCTGCGGAAAGGCAGGGGCAATTAAACGAACTGTTCGCTGAAGAGACGGAGGCGGATATAGTCACCTTTGACACGGCCGGGTTCAATTTCATGGTGGCCGATGACCTCGTAAAGCGGGATGACGAGGCGGAAAAGATAATAAAAGAAGGCAGGAAGTTCATGTTCGTGATAATAGACGAGATAGACGCGTCAATGAGAGCCGCGTCAACGCAATACAGGATAGCCCTTCAGGCGCCTGCCCTGGAACAGGGGGGAGCTAAATACAACCTGATCGAGGAGTGTGTGGGGTTCGCGGATACGATAGTTACCGCGGGCCTGGGCAGGGACATAACAAAGGCCGCGGAAACAGGGAAAGAGGCAGAGGAGGAGAGAATCGAAAAAGACTATTACTACACCGTTGACAGGGCCAGAGGAGAAACAGCGATAACAAGCGAAGGCAAAAAAGAAATAAAGGCCAAATGTCTTGAAATCGCCGCGCGCAGGGGCGTCAGTGACACGGAGGTTTACGGCTGGATCGAAAAAGCCATATACATGATCGAGATATACAAGCTGGATGTGCATTTTTCGGTTGTCGCCGGCGATGCCCAGCTTTACGACGAGAACGGCCTTGTAAGCACCAGACGGCTCAGCAACGGCCTGCACACGGTGCTTGAGATGTACCTGCGCACTGTTCTGAACTTCGACAACGTGACCGTCCGCGATGACAGCGCGAGTAAGTCCGAAATAGGCGGCGGCGCCGCGAGAACTGAATACTTTTCCGTTATTACAGGGTCAAGCGGAACCGCCATCGCGTCTGAATGGGAACTGCGGAATATACTGGGCAATGAAAAGGGGGTCGCTGACATACCCTCCAACATCAGCAGGTTATTCCGGGAATCCCGGAAACTTATCGTTGACGGGAAAAGCGATATCCTGGATATGCTCCGCGTATGGGTGGAGCAGGGGATAAAAAGGGGTAAAGAAGGCAGATACGGCGATACCTTATTGCCCTCTTTCCTGTACATAAGAACCACCGAACAGGCCAAGGAGATACAGAACATCCTCAACGGCCTTATCCGCAGTATTTTCTCCGGGCTGACGATAGACGTCCAGGTCGTGGACGGGACCCTGGAAAAAGACAGGCTCAAGAGAGCCCTGGATAGATCCGGCACAAGGAACGTTATAACCATTTTTACGGACGCCGGCGCCAGGGGAGCGGACTATCAGGCATTTCTCAAAAACATACGGACCTTAAGCCCGGAGAAGATCGCGGAACAGTTCAGCCGGCTCGGTGAAATACTCGATTATCTGGGCGAAGACGTGCAAGGGAAACAAAAAGAACTGGAAACGATCCTGCGCACGGCCGATAAGGACGAAAACCGCGACGAGGCTAAAAGAAAAACAAATATAGAAGACAAGCTGAACGCCTTTTTCAATGAGCTCGAAACAAAGATCGAAGCACGCCTCAGCATGGCGGAAAACTTGTATGACGCAGAAACCGCGGAGATCCTGAAAGAGCACCTCCGCGGCCTGAACGAGTTCAGGACAGATGTTGAGGTAAGATACATCACCGGGTTCAGGCTGCTTTCACAGGTAAGCGACAAATCCATCGGCGACCTTTTGCAGGCGCTCGGCCGCGTGGGAAGACAGGCTGACCCGGCGAGCTTCACGCTCTTCTTCGACATAAACGATAAAGACGAGGATTTCAATATATTAAGCAACGGTTATGCCGAAAAAGACAGACGAATGGGAAAAGCCATAAGGAACATGAATGAGTACCGCCGGCTGACTGACAGGCTGCGCAAAGGTGAAACATTGACAAAAGAAGAAGCCGGTAGAAAAGATGAGCTGAGACAAAAGATCTACGGCCACGTGTTCACCGCGCTGATGGAATCCGACCTGAAAGGACAGAAGGAACGGGAGGAGAACCACAGAAAAGACCTCGCCGTCCATAAGCTGTTCGCTAAGAGGATCGCGAAATTCCGGGCTGACGCCATCAAGGGGACGAAAAAGGGGCTAACCGGCGAAGAAATGGCCGTTAAATGGATCGATGACATCGTAGAACAGTTCGAGGCCGCGGACGAAGAACAGGCCAAAAAACTAAGGGCGTTCTTCCTTATGGCGTTCGGGGATAATGCTGAAACGATCCTGCCGGTATCCGTGGAAACAATAGACGGAAACACGATCTCCGTCCGGAATCTCAATAAGGATACAGTAAAGATCTTCGCGGAAGTGTTGAAAGCGCTTATCCGCGGCAGATCGTATGACCGGCTGGATAACAACATAAAGAAGGCCGTTAACAAGAACAGCTTTGATCTCCTTTCCCTGACATATTCCGGAGAAACACTTCTCTCGGAAAGGTTCTCCGCCCTGTTCGCCGAATCGGTCACCGAACTCCTGCAGTACGATTATTTCGAATACGTCGGCGGGTTAAGGGGCTCCGCTTATAAATCCTTCGAGGCGCAATTGAATGACTGGTGTAAGACAAGGATCCGCGATATGGCGGACCTTATGCCCGAAAAAATGAGCGAGATCTGCCTTGAAGGGATAGATAAGGAGGTTGAAAAACCGGCGTCCCCGAAGGAACTGAAGAAAGAGAAGTCCGAAAAAGCCAAAACGTTCGGTAACACGGTCAAATCCGCGCTGAAGAGAGTCCTGAGAAAAAAAGAGGGGTCAGCCGCGGGAAGAGTGGCAACAGCTATGGCAGCCGGCGCTGGCGTGGGGGCAGCGGTATGCAGTCTCGTCCCGGGTATCGGCAGCGCCGCAGGCGCCGCTGTCGGCGGAATACTCGGCGGACTGGTAAGTTTTATAACAGGCAGAGCCCATGCAGAACTCGGATGGGAGGAGATGAAAAGAAAATACGGGCGCCGCAGGGCGCTTCGCTACGGCACGGCAAGCGTCGCGAAGCAGGCCGTAAAAGGGGCTACCGAAGGCGCGGTTATGGGAGCCGTTGCCGGCAGCATTCTGGGAGCGGTCATCGGCGGCATCGCAGGCGCCTTCGCGGGCGGCGTGGGAATACTCCCGGGTATTCTCGGGGGCGCCAAAGCAGGAGGCCTGCTCGGCCTTAAATGGGGCCTTATCGGAGGCGCAGGTGCGGGATTTTTATCGAACATGATCTACGGCATTGACAGGGTCATCAATCCCAGAGCCAGGCGCATCATAAGGGAACGGCCCGTAGAGAGGATGGAAGCGGAGGTAAGGCGCGCCAGAGCCGCTGAAGAATACGCGGAGCCGCTCGCGCGAAAGAGCGAATATGTCCGGGAGGTCCAGGACGAACGGCAGCAGCTGTTCAGCTCCATGTTCGGCAAGGACGAGGACGGCACGCCCTCCCCTGCGGTAAGGGATATCCTGGCCGGGAAGAGTGAACCGGCGGAAAGGGCTGGATCAAAAGCCGAGATAAGGAGCAGAATAACAACGCGGATAATAACCACAAAAGGTGGAGAGACGGCCTTTGTATTTGAAGTAATGCCTGAAAAACAAAAAGACAAAAAAGCCCCCGGCACCGGCACCGTAAGCGCGGAAGAACAGATGGAAGCGTTTAATATGTATCTGGAAGGCGCAGGGCCGCCCCCTGAACCGGGCTCACGTTTCTCTGCCCCCAGTTTTATCTGTATACCCTGCATGTCCCTGTCCGTCCAGGGAGAACAGGGCGGTAGCGACGAAACCGCGGCGAACGCGGTTGTTGAAGAACTCCTGTCCCAGAATGAAGATATGCGCCGCGGCGGCGGCCCCGTATGTATTTTTGCAGGAGGCATATCAAAAACCGAAAAAGACGCGGGCCATGAGTTCAGCGGTGTTGTCTCGATGACCTATGACCAGGCGCTGGCCATATCCAAAGCCGCTGAAACCTCAGGGGCGGCGCTGGATCTGACTCTGCCGGAAGGCGAAAACACCGCGATCAGAACGCATAACGGCAGCAAACTTCTCCTGCTGAGGTGCGATGACGGCCGCCTGATCGTCCGGGAGTTCAGCCGGCACTTGAGTACGGATGACTCTGAGGCCATGCGGGCGATCGTCGCGTTAGCCGCGCTTAAAGGCAAAGGAAGGCGCGCCATACTGGATTACGGCTCTCCAAAAGCAAAGCGCGAGCGCGAAAAACAGAAGAAAAAACTGGGACGAATGGCAGGGTTGCTGGGGCAGGCAACGGGTGATGAAAACATGGAAACAGCCCTCCAGGATCCTGTGGTCAGGGATCTCATGGATAACAGGAATTCGGATTCCGGCGATATCCTGATCTCTCCGGACGGGATATTCGTCGAAAAACCCGGCAGCCCCTCTGCACAGAGGGAACCCCTGGTCTCTTTCGAGGGCGAAACCACACGGATCGTGTCTGACATTAAAGCAGAGGTGCCTGCCACGGGGGTAATAGCGCTCCCTCTTGCCGGCTGGCGCATGAAGTTCCTGCGAAAACTGATGAAATGGTCAAGGTCCCGTTCGGCCCGCTGGGAATTCTGGTTTAAAACCCGGAAACCCGTAATGCGGATAAACGAAAAGCTGAAAGAGCATCCTAAAATACTGAAAGCCGTAAACGCGGTGTGCGTCTCTGCTCCGGCATCCATATTGAGCCTTGATTTCGCCGTAACTTTTATTTCTGGGATCCTTGTCGTGCTCCCCGAATCGGTAAACACCAGGATAATGCCGTGGATCAGCGAAAAATTCCGGGATCTTACCGGCAGGTTCAAAAAAGAGACAAGGCCTGACGAGGATAAACTGCTTGAATTCTACTCGCTGCCGGAAAACGACGAGGACAGGCAAACCCTCTGCGAGGACTGGATCGGAAGAGACGATAGCGGTGTCATCAGCGCGATGGAAGAACTGGCGGCCAGCCCCAAAGAGGCGGCGGGATATTTCGATCTCGCCGAGCTGTTATTCTCCGAGGCGGAGGAAACCGAACGGACCCGGGGCAGGAACAAAGCCCGGAAAGTATACGCGCTCGCGGAAAAGTTCTATTACGGAGCCGTTTATTTTGACGGCAAAAACGCGTTATATCACGCTTCTTTCGCAAAGGCCCTGGACAAACAGGATAAAGACGACGAGGCTCTGGAGCGTGTGAGCTCCGCTCTCCGGCGGCGGCTCAAAGGGCTGCGGCCGCCGCAACTGGACGCGGAGAAAAAAGACGAGATGCTTCTCATCCAGGCCGGGATCCTGATGAAAAAAAACAGGTTCGGGGAGGCGAGCGAAAGCCTGAGAAAATTAAAGACTCCAGAAGCGCGCAAAAACGCCGAACCGCTTGAGGGAAAACTTTACAGAAAATGGCAAAAACAGGAAAAAGAGGACAAAAAGGAACAAAAAGGTTTCTGGAAATCCTTCGGCGAGACGCTCAAATACGCCTTTACCGGGACAAAGCAAAAGAAAATGCTCACCGCGGCCATTTCGACGACAATATACCTCAGCCTGATGTATGGCCTGCCGTTCATTTTAGGGGCGCCCTTCTTTGCGGGGGTTATCGGGATGATACAGGCAGGCGTTATCTCAACAATGCTGATGGCTTTAGGCAGGATCGTCATCAGACGCTGGATCTACGAGGATATCTATAAGGGCCGCATAAAGGAAGGAAAGAAATATTCCGCCGCCGGCTCCGCGAAGTCAGACCGGCGCGCTGAAAAGAAGTACGCCAGCCGGAATCCTGAAGACATAGAAAGCCACCTGCGACTTATCAGACATTACGTCGCCGACGGGAACACAGGTGATGCCGTAAAACATATGGAAAAAGCAGCAGCTTTGTTCTCCCGCCATAAAGTCAGGTTCTGGCTGCGGGAATATACATCCGCGGAAAACCTCGCTTTACTCGCTTCCGGCCTGCTGGACATCGCGGCCCGAGACTCCAAAACAAGGGACGATATCCGCCATCTGGTCTCCCACCGGATCCTGAGGGAAATGCGAGAATTGCCCGCATGCCGGCCTTATTATCTGGATTTTATAGCCGCGAAACTCGCCTATAGAGACAATGCCACGGACGCCGCGCTTAAGCGTCTGGACAGGATCGAAACAGACAAGCTTGACCTGAAAAACAGGATCAACAGGGATATCCTGCTTCTAAGATCAGCGATACTGAGAGACAGATTGAAAGAAGAAGTAAACAGGCCTGAAAGGAATAAAAAGACCATAGACGATCTAATACGGAAATGCGGAGAGATAGAACAAAAGGCACAGAAGTTTTCCGAAAAGGAAGACATCCAGAATATGAAGGCATGGTCCTCTGATATCGCGGGCATTTTAGACGGCCTTAACGATAAGAGAAGCCGGCAGGCCGGGGACGCCTTCAAGTCCACGGAATCCCGGGATCCCGGAGAGCCCATGGATCCGGCAGTGAGAGAATCAGAAGAGGAGCCTGAAACAGACGAAGTGCAGACGCTTGAGAAAAGCGCCGGGTTCGACCCGTATGATCTTGAAACGAAGACAGGACTGTCCGACCTCTACCTGAAAAACGGGGAATACGCTAAAGCCGAAGACATGCTGACAGACGCTCTAAAGAAATTCAAGGGCAAAAAACAAAGATCAAAGATCGCGCAAAGGCTCGCCCTGGCGTATCTGCTCCAGAACAAAAAACCCGGCAGACGTCTGCTGCGGAAGATACAGGACGCCCGGCTCAGGAACATCATAAAAGATATAATCGCGCTAAAGGCGGATAAAAGGATAGACGTCGGGGATCTGCCCGGCCGGCTGCTTCCCCCCGGCGAGGCCCCTTCGGAGATAGACGATTACAACGGCCTTCTATTATCCGTCGCGATCCCGGTTCTGACAAACGATATCAATGTTTCCCCCACAAAGGGATTCAAGAAAGAGCCTGGCGGGATAACCGCCGCGGCCGCGCGTATATACCGCAAATGGGGCTTACCGGCGCTCGTCCTTACGGATATTCTGGCTGTCCTGTTTTTCACAGGCCAAACAGCGTGGTGGCTGTGGAGCCTGGGCCTGCCTCCGCCCGCTCTTATGTACGTTATGTGCGGGCCCGCTATGATCCTGATGGGACTGGGAGCCGCCTCAGGTCTGGCGGTTATAGCCCTGGCCGTTACCGGCGAATGGCTGTCCACGGGCGTGCACAAAGCTCTGGCAAAAGCGGGCTTATCGGCAAAAGCGCGTATAAAAGAAACACAGCGGTTCAGAAAGATGCGCAGATCGGCGTGGGAGAGGGTTCGGGAACTAAAAGGCTCCCTGGAAAGCAGGACTTTTAAGTCTGAAGAGGTAGAAAAAAAAGTGAAAGAAGCTCTTGACGCGGAAAATCTGAAGATACCCGCTGAAAAAACAGCGGAGGATTTCAGGGCGGGTAAGGGCTACAGAAAAACCACAAAAACAATAAAAGACCTCACACAAGAGCTGTCCAGACTATCAAAGGACCTGGAGAACATCAACAGCGAGATACAGAAACTGAAACGAAAATTCAAAAGTTCCAGGAAAAAAGACAAAGTCCTCGGGCAGAGGGCGGATGCAGAAGAGAAAAAGAAGCTGAAAATCCTCGAGATCGATTCGAAAAGGAAAGACCGGGCGAAATACAATTCCAAAGCCAGAAAAATGATCCTGGACGAACAGGACCCGCTGATCCTGGCGCTGCTGATAGAGGAATTGACCGGACTCCAGAAAGAATACATGGAAGACGCGGGCGAAGACGCCGAA
>QNCM01000042.1 GCA_003644505.1 Candidatus Makaraimicrobium thalassicum
AGTGGCTGTCCTCTCGCTCGTTGAATTGCACGCTGAAGCGACATCGAAGTATGACAAATAGGACAACAAATAATCCACTTGCTATTGCCGCCATACATCCATGTGTAACCACAACGCGGGCACTTCACTTTTACTTTCTTCTTATTAGCAGCCACTCACATCACCGATATATATGTATGCGATACAAATATAAAACTTTTTGGGATATGTTTCGTGTGGAATTTTATTGGCTTTTATTCACCCATCTCCTCAAATAATCCTCTTCTGTTTCTCTTTTCCTCCTGTCCTTTATCCATTTCAATGCTTTTTGGAATACTGTCGGCTCATTGTCACAGTGTTTTGTTGTTATTACCACCTCAAGATATTTCATCTTTTTGTATTCTATTAGTGGAGGGACGATCCTCCCGATCAGGTATATGATGGATATTATGAGCGCTATTTTTGCCACGTATATTATTTGTGCGCCTGTTATTGTTACTGGTTCTGTCATTTCACATCTAATTTTTGCTGCCTCAATCCCAATATATCTAACAACATATCCTTACGCCACTTCATTATCTTGCTGCTCATCCTCGCCAGTAAAACACACCATACTTTCTTAACACAAACATTTTCATAAACCAGAACTCCAATTCCATATTTCTTGAGTTTTTCTAAATAATTCGCAAGGTTGTATATGATTCCACCCAAATTGGAGAACTCACCAAAGTTTATAGGAAATGCCATATAACAGTATTCACACCAAGACAGTCTTTCCCATGCCTGTCTATAACATTTCGCAAAATCTAATTCTTTTACTTCAATAGAGGTGAGGGCATAAAAATTCTTTCTGTTTTTCCATTTGTGAGCTCCTATAATATCAAACTCTAAACCATTACAAGATGGTGGTCTAACCTCACTAACTACGAGCTTGTCACCACGTTGTCTTAACCAATCCATAAAAACGGGATAGTAATCAAATTCGCTCATTTTATCTCCATACTTTTAAGGAAATACCGCCTCCCACTGGTGCTTAAATATATACAGAGCAAACCATATAACAGCTCCAAAGAGCGGAAGACCGATATAATAAACTGATTCTATCATTTTTGCACATCACCCTTACCTATATATGAAGAATACAATATTTAAAACTTTCGGATTTAAAGGAGAAGGAGGGCGAAATAGATACCCAGTGATATTATGAATATAATACACGAACATATATAAGCTATCCTTAGCCATTCCAAAGCTATCCTTGCTTTTTTCATTTTTCGGAGTAACGGGGCAGAGCCCCGTCACAGATAGAACGTGCCCACCACCGACCCCGCTCGTCCGCCCAGCGACATGATAAAACATAAGGACAATACAATATATAAAACTTTCGAGTCTAACCACCGAGCTCGTATGTCATATAATCTGCATTATACGACATGCGGAGGAAAATAAGCGATATGCAGGGAGAAAAGAATTTATATAAAAAGAGTTTTAAGATGTTTGGGGATAAAAATGAAGAAGATACCGATACGGAAGGAGAAGGTGAAAGTAAGAGGGAAGGTATATAACAAATACAAAATAAACCACTTTCCGGTCGGGACGCTTATCAAAATGGGTCTTACACAGGGAAGTTTCAAAATAGTGATGTCCAGCGAAGAGGAAGAGAGCAAGACACTATGGGGATGGTTGATTCTTGAAAAGGAAAAGAGCTAAGAACCTATACAATTTTGAACATATACAATTTTCATGATTTTTGTATAGTTATCATAACCTTTTTATATACCCCTCACCTCAATATATTATTGAGGTGAGGTAAATATATGAGCGAAAAAGGTATCGAAGGTATAGTGACAACATGGGGAACGCGGCTGCAAGTCCCCGCCGCGGTCCTACGTGCACTTGGGCTCGGTGCAGGGGACAGGGTAGAGTGGATGATTAGGGAAGAAGATGGTAAAAGAGTAGCCATCCTGAGGAAGAAAGAGGAGGTGAAAAGCGGGAAATGAAAATCGGAATTGCGGAACTAATAGAAGACTTTGAAGACTTGGAGGGTTGCGAAATACGAGAAGCGCTAATCCGCGGCGAAGCTGAGACAGGAGAAAATGTCTTTGAAGTCGTGCCAGCAGAAAAAGATTCAAGTGGACATTATACATCGTCAGATGGTGATGTTTGGGACGAAGAGGTTGAAGCAACAATGAGAAAAGGAGAATTGGTATTTTCTATTGGCGATATCGAGCATCGCTACATATATGGTTTTATCAAAGCGAGGAATGAGGAATGAAATAGGAGGTGAAAAAAAAGTGAAGGCGGAAGATTTGATAGGTAGAAAAATAAGCATCAACGATTTGATGAATCTCTGGGATGAAGGATGGGGGATAGCAGTGCATGTAGATACGAATGACGAATCGCCATATATCATAGAGAAGAAAAGCGACTTCTTCGATATAGGCGCAGAGCTATTCGAGTGCATCCATGCCGATGATGACAGTGAGGATGAAAAATTCATAGAGGTCGTGGTGAGCGAGGCGGGGGCAATGAACCCCGCATGAAATAGGAGGTGAAGAAAAATGGTGAAATTTGGAAAATGCACAAAATGCAGCGCAGAGGACATCCTTAACACAGACGGACTATGCCCCATCTGCGAAGCAGAAAATAGAGGCATGAAATGGAGATGTTTTCACTGCCTTCGGTTTTACAGAGAAAAACCAAAAGCGTGCCCGGAGTGCGGCTGCCCATACTTCACGGCTATTGAAAAATGCAAAGAGGAAGATGAAGCGATTGAACGGTCAGCACGGCAAGCGGCAGCAAATGTGTCAGAGACAAACGCTCGGTTCTTGGCAACGCTCGAAATCCAGAGAATTCGAGGGCAAATGGCAGAATAATAAAAAAAGAAAAGAGGAGGTATAAACTATTTCTCCTCCTTTTCAATTTTTGCAAGAATATATCTGAGCTCCCGCAGGATGGCTTTATTGACATGAGCAGCTTGGCAACTGTCGTATCGCCTGTTGAGTGACAGACGGTATTCGTATATCTTGATGCGTTTCCTTATTATCTCAATCGCTTTCTCATTCGTCATTTTTCTCAACAGCAGCATTCCACACGTCCGCATATCTCTGTTTCTGTTTTATGAAGTCTGAATATTCTTGAATTAACTCTTTGAATCGCTCAACAGTTACACCTTCTATCAGTCTGAATGTCGGTCGGAATGCCGCTCCAGTTACAAATTTAAGATAGCCCGAACTGCCCAGTTTACGGACATGTTTCAATACTGTCGCGCTGTCGTATCCCGTATCCCCCATTATCTTTCCAAGATAATAATCAATCGAACCCGCTCGACCACTATTCGCAATGAATGCTCTGACTATTGCCATATATGTATCCTTCAAATGTGGGTCGCTGGGTGTAATGATACTATCCTCAAATCGCTCGTCTGGTGCCTTCTCAAGTGATTTACCTTCCATCCTGCTCTTCTTCTCCGCTATCAATTCTCTTACCGCATCGCTTATCTTTCCCTTTCCATATTCCCTCAAGAATGTTATCTCCTCTTCATCCAACCTTATCGCCGTCTGCTTCTTTCCCATTTTACCTCACCATCTTATATGTTATACATTGTTATATATAAAGCTTTAACTTTGTATAAAATCCTATATTTCCGTCAAATGTCAAAATTTAATGATATTCAAATTTTGACAAACGCAACTTGTCATTTTTTTCACTCCCCAAAAGTGTTATACAAATCACGAAAATGTATAACAAAAAAGAACCTCTTTCCTTGCTCTATTCCTTAAATAAAGATAGATAGATAGATAGATAGATAGATAGATAGATAGATAGATGTATAGTACCCATATTTTACGAATATCTATTATATAGTGCAAACCATAAGTTTTATATACCTTTTATTTCCTATTAACCCTATACACAGAGACCCTCGTGATATATGTGTATTACAATACATCAAAAAAATGAGATTTATAGCGCGGTGGAGAAAGTCCTATTTTGGAAATAGAGCCTTGTGAGGGGATATTTTTTGTATAACAAATCCTGATTTTTGTATAACACTCACCCCCTTACAGTGGAAATATAGGTAGTTGTGGGGTTCAAATGTCAAAATTTCTTGATATTCAATTATTGACATTTACAGTGGAAATATAGGTAGTTGGGAGGGGAGACCGAAAAGAGGCAGTAACCTCATATCACCGGTCGCCTTCCAATCCTCCACTGCCACCGATACTTTTACTACCATAAGGAGCCACCTCATATCATCAGTTACAACTAAGACGGTATAAAAGCTTTTCGCTTTTGAATAGTGAATTGATGTGACCTCATATCATCAGTCACTCACAATCTCGATAATCTCCCGCAGCATTTCCATGACTCGTTCTGCCTCTGATTTGACCTCTGTGGTGCCGTATTTGGCGAGCATCTGGCAATCCTCACACATCGGCGGACGGCTCAACAAATCTCCTACATCTGCAAGATTTTGCACTGGATGAGTGAACCACTTCCCGCATTTTCTGCACCTGACATGCATATAGAATTTGATGTATATGCAGTATTCACTGCCCTTTTTCTGTGCCCAGAACTTGAGACCATCCGCTATAATCTCGCACTCATCTCTATCCATTTCTTTCACGGTAAGATCCTCTACATCACCGAACACAGCACGGAATTCCTTTATTGCTTTTTGTGCAAACTGATCTGCTGCCTTGAGCTTCTCTATCTCTATTTGCTCGTAACGTTCCCTTGCCGCCCGTATCGCTCTTACTTTCAAATTCATTTTCTTTACCCCCTCTTCTCTTCCTCTATTATTCGTGCCTCTCTTTCCTCAGCCTCTATCTCTTCCTCTTCACGCCACTCACGATTCATTATTTTCAGAATTGCCCGCCTTGCAGCCATTGATATAGCGGTTCGCAGTGCAAAGTTCTTGAAACGAATGTAGCGTTTGTAAATTCTATATTTTGCCACCTGTGACAATATTGGCTTTCCATCTTCGTCATATCCCTCGATCGGGTTCTCTCCCTTTTTGAGCATCTTCTCTATCACCTCAAAAGCGATTATCTCCTTCGATACACTGAAATAGTGAACGACCGCCTCATCCACAAACTGATTGCCGAGGTGCGCCCTCACCACTGCCATTGCATAATCCTCAGTCTGCCTTGTCTGGTCCAGTATCTCTATATTTATGCCAGCCTCGTTACCCCAGCACTGAGTGAGCCATGCATCCGGCTCTTCATGTCCTTCAACTTCGTATGTCCCCCCTCGCTTTTCAAATGCTTTTGCTTTTCTCCCGACTGCGGGAAGCTGCGGCATCTGCACCTCTCCCCGTCTGAAAGCATAGAACTGTTTTATCTCTTCTCTCTCTTTTAGTTCTTCTCTCTCCAACGTTTTTCCGTCCCTGATACCCCAAAATACGCCATTTTTATACCGCTCATTATACGTCCTCCCAATCGTGGTGCCATCCTCCGTCTTTTTGACGAACTGTATCTTATCCTCCATTTTCTTCTCTTTGAAACCCATCCGCCGCAAAAACTCCTTCTCCTTTTCTCTCTGTTGCTCTTTTGATATTTTTTTCACTTCACCTTCGACTTCTTCATCGCTTAACACCGTTTCTTCCTCTTTTTCCTCCACCAATTGCTGCTGATCCATCACTCACTCACCTCTTTCTTGCGCAGTATCACCTCTTTCTTCCCTCCCTTCTCCACAAAAATCCACTCTGCCACGTCCCCGACGGCGAGACCCAAAAACTTGAGGCATTCGGTGGGGACCTGAAGCCTCATGCCCCATGCGCCTACTTTTGATTCTCTCTTTTTCTCTCCCATTTTACCACCTCAATATAATGTTATGTTGAGGGTATATATAAAGGTTGTGATGGATGACAAAAAAACTTTCACTGATAAACTTTCCACTTTCTCTTGTGTTTGCGGGCATCCAAGCGCACCATGAGTCGCCATTCCACCTTTTTCACGTTATGGTTCTCGCGCCACTCTCTCAATTTTTTTAAGAACCCGCGCGTGGAATTGGATTTAACTTGGATAAAATGGATCTCACTACCATCGGGTGAAATTGCCACGAGGTCGAACATACCGAATATATCCTGCGCGCTATATTTCGATTTTTGCGGCACAAAGACTTCCCAACCGCGTTTCTTATATTCTTCCGCAGCCTCCGTCTGTGAACGGTAACCTTTACGGGATGCTGAACTCATTTTCCAAGTTTGTAAAGTCTCTAACCACAATAATATTGAATTTGCCCGTTAATGCTTGCCTTGTTATCTCAATATCCTTTTTAATCTCGCTATATACTTTTATCATTGCGTTGGTATATGGTCTTTTATCCCTCTCTATCACCCTCCGCAGACTGTGCAACTGGTGAGTGAGCGATATTAACCGATTTGATAGAAAGAAAATCTCGGTCGGTTTCTTATTCACCATCTTTATTATTACTACTTCTTTCATTTTTCTTCTATCTGCTTTTCGAGTTTCTCTACCTTCGCTTTCAGCCACGAATAACTCTCCCACAATGCCTCCCAAACGGTTGGATACGCTGCTACATCCCACTTCTCGGGATAATCCAATTCTGCCGCTACAAGTGCCACTAACTCGATGAGATCATGAGAATTGCTGCAAGTCTCACGCTTGACAATTTCCTTGGCAACTCTGACGATACCGTGCCAAACATCGAGAGTCGCAGTTGAGAGACAATACCGGCACATTTCGTATTCACTGCACAGCCTCTTTAGTGTTGTTGCAAGTTCCAAATCAGAGTCCCCCGACAAATCGTAATTCTCGTTCAACACCGCTATTTTATCCACCTTTTCCTCACTCATAATACATCCCTCCTTCATTTCCACTTTTTATTCCGCTTCACCCCGATAATCGCCTCCACAACTTCCCATAGGTTATATTTCCCTGGAGCTAACTGCAATTCTACCCCTTTCTCTCTTAACTCACTCAGAGAGATTCTCAAGTTCTTTTCTTTCATTTGCACGACACACCACCTCCATAATCGCTATCGCGAGATCACAAAATTTTTTGATGTCTTCATCTTCCGATGCGGTAATCTCAACCTTCACTTTCCCGATCTCAGCATTTACCATCATTTTCCCGTAATCAATTTCAGAATCGTAAAAAGCTGTATCTCACAACTCCTCTTCCTGCTGCCCTATCCTTCGGGAGTTTGTCTGTAACCTCAGAATAAGCGGAATAGTAAGCTTCAATCGCCATATTTATGCAATTCATGGTCTTCCGCAGCGAACCTTGTGGTATAACAGATATTATATGCTCTCCCCCGATAAAAATACTCACTCTGTCTATCTCTGTTTCAATCAACCCCTCAGTAATCGCCTGGTATTTCATCATCCTCACCTTCCATCCTTTCTATCATGCTCACATTCTCGAATGGAATCACTATTGTTTTGTCTTCAAAATACGCTGCCACTATTCGCTTCGTGATATCTATCGCCGCATTTTTATACTTCACTGTAACTCCACTTCTCAATCTCACCACCACTTCTCCCATTCTTCACACCTCCCATACTTCATCCTCTACTTCGCCTGTTTCAAGTTCTGCTCTACCATATACCACTCCTATTATCTCTCCATATTCATCCTCGATATCACCCATCATTTCCTTCCACCTCCTTTTTCAAAACAGCAATCTTCTCGCCATCTCTTTCTTCGACCGTCCATGCTACTACATCGCCGACCTCAAGACCTAACTCCCGTATAATGAAGGCAGGCACCACTAACCGCCGCCCCCATGCTGCCACTTTCCCTTTTATCATATACCTCACCTCAATATAGTGTTTATATTGACCCTATTTAAAGGTTGCGGTAACTATACAAAAATCGCTGTGAATTGTATATGTTCAAGATTGTATAGGTCATTGTTATCGTGTTGCTTTGTTATCCGATAGATACCCGAAGGTTTTACCCTTCACCCTCACAAAAAATTTCGTTATATCGCAAATATGAAGACGTTTTTATCCACGGTAATGCGCAAGCTTTATATATATGAATGTTTTATGTAATATAAGGGGCAATTGAGAAAAACAGCAGCGATTGGAATAATAGTAGCCGTAATGCTTTTGATGGCTTCTTCGACATCAGCCGGGTATATCATCGAGGATAACAAGGTCTATGCTGAAGGAACTTGGGGCAAACTTGAAGCATATCCGCATACAATCCACAGCTCAGACTGGGTATATTTCAATATCACAATGTATAAAGATTTTGACGGTTTGGATTTCCTATGGGGATTCAATACTACCGAAGTAAAACCGGTTAAGGCAGAATTTTATAAACCACATTTCGTGAACTGGACAACGAACCATTCTATGTTCTTCTATAATGTCTCTTCTATTTCGGTTACTGATGAGCCTTGTGATTACGGGAACGAATATAATTCTTACAAGCGCAAAATAACCTATCAGGTTTGTTCAGAATGGAACGAGACAACATGGGAATGCGAGAACTATAATACAACCTCCGCAGTTGTTTGTTTCGATAGTTATGAGAAGCGCGGCATGAATTATACAGTATTCTGGCACACAAAACATTCAAGGATTGAGAATTGGATTAATGTGGGTAAGTATTTTAACCATATAGAATGCAATTACGGTGGAATGAACAGGTGGTATTTTATCAAGAATTTCGAGATTGAACCTAATAAGACCTATACAGCGAGGGCGTATGTAAAAGTGCCAGTTACGACGGAAGGCACGAGCGGGAAATATTATTTCGCAGTAAAAAGAAGCACTGAGACTTTAAGTGAAGCCATATCAAGTGGGCACTTTATGGTATTAGACCCGTGGTGGAATGCTTCATGGAGCAGAAAACGTCCTATACATATAAATAACACAGGCAACAGCAATGCATTAACCGATTATCAGGTGATGATTAATATAACTTATGACAGCGATATGCAGGCTGATTTTGATGATATAAGGGTAGTGAATGAAACTTCGGGCGAAACTGTTCCATACTGGATAGAGAACAAATCAGATGGTAATTGGTGCAAGATTTGGTTCAATGCCTCTTACATACCAGCGAGTTCATGGTGCAATGATACCTACTATTTATATTACGGCAACCCTTCTGCCAGTTCTGCGAGTGATGGCGATGCAACTTTTGAGTTTTTTGATGATTTTGAAACGGATAGAGGATGGTCAAAAGTCGATCCTTCTGCGACTGATAATTATATTACTTTAGATTTCACTACGAACAAGCGATTGGAATATGAATTAGGGCGTGGAGACGAGGCATATGTTTACAGAAGCTACGGAGGAGTAACCGATTTTGTTTTGGAATATACGGAAAAAGCTTGGGCAGCAGCAGGAGGGGGAAGTGACCACGTTGGGCTTGGATTAGGTTCGGCATTAGGGGGACTAAAGAGTGCTCCTCCAGATGATGCTCTATGGTTTATATATAATACGTATGATGATAGCTTACGTATTATGAAGTTAGAGGGGGGCACGTTAGGGTCAGTCGCAGAAGGGAGTATTACTGAAAACACAGTTTATTATATGCGGGTAGAGAAGTCTGGTTCAGATGTGAGTTTTAAAGCATATTCAGATTCAGCCCGAACAAATCTTGTGGCTTCCAGCTCTGTAACGTTTTCAGGTGATTCATCTTTTGTAAATTATTTATTCGCTATCACAACGGAAGGAGAAGGTTCTTCTTACGCTCAGGAAGGTTGGATTGACGACATCCGCGTCCGCAAATACACCTCCCCAGAGCCAACAGCAGAATTAGGTAGTGAAGAGGAACAAGATTATCCTCCCATACCCATAATAACAGGTAACACAACCTATAACTTTGGCGTTAATTATACCTTTACAGAAGGAAGTAACGGTGTTGATACTGATTCCTTTAATATTTCATGGAGCAACAATACTGCCAGTGGCTGGCAGAATGGCACGACCGATTTATATTTCAATCATACCACGCAGCCACACGGTTATGTGGCAATAGATATATGGGCTTACAACTCAACAGAAGGAAAATTATCGGAAGCCCCCGCTTCAGATAATGTGACCGTGCCGAATAATGCCCCCGTTATAACCAATACCTCCGATTGGCAGGGCGATGAAGGTGAACTCGTGTATCTGGATTTTGATTGCGCAGATGCAGATGGTGATACTTGCACCTTCTCAACCAATGCCACTAAAGGCTCACTCAACACAACAACAGGTGTTTTTGAGTGGCAAACCGATGATACCTCACAGGGGACATATATATGGTATTTCAAAGTAGAGGATGGGTGGGGAGGAGAAGATATATATGTTGCAACAATAATCGTAAATGACGTGTACCAACCCACCGATATAAGTATATTAAATGAAAGCATTAATTTATTATTGAAGGAACAAAAAATGACGGGGCTAAGTTTTCTATTGGGTATATTGATAATAGCGGCACTGGTATTTCTCTTGCTCGGGGTGCTCGTTTCAAATTCAGTTCTGACACTCATGGGTGCAGTAACCTCTTTCATTGCCATGGCTCTCCCCATCCCTATGATGCCCGATTATCCCTATTTCGGCATCGCGCTCACGGGTGTTCTCTTCCTTTTCGGTATCATCGGTTTTATCATCACATTCTATCAGTGGCTCACATCATATCACGAGAGAAGAGGTTATCATAAATGGGAGCGGTATTTTGAGTAATGAATAAGGAGGTGATGTAAAATGAGTGAAGAAATAGATGATATGGATGGGATTTTTGATGAAGAAAATCTCGATAGAGAAGATTTTGACAGAGAACCGATACTGCAACCGAGCGTGGATTATCTGCGTGAACTTACAAAGCTTCCAAAAGTCCCAGAACGATTGCAAAAACTGTTTTGGTCCTACTATGGAAAGGATATATTATTGGGCAACTTGGATCGGGAAGATCTCAAATCACTCAACAACAGGGTAGGGCTGATTGTGGCAATCGCACATATCACACAACCCGACTACGAGCACACAGGTGAGATGTTCTTGGATTACACAAATCTCAAGCATTATGTATGGAACCAGAGCCGGCGTGGAAAAGAAGGTTTTGAACGTGTGATGCAAACACAGCAAACAAAGATGTCAATCCAGCGCAGTGAACAGCAGCCATCACTCATATCGCCGCGCCGAAACCCTCTCTCATTCTTGTTCCCGAGGAGGAGGTGAGGTATATGGATCCCATATCATTCTCAATCATATTTATCTTGGTGCTCATCATCGTGGTTCTGCTCGCACTGCCCCTTATAGTTAATATTCCCATTTATCGTCTGCTTCTTGTGAAGATGCGTGGCTCTATGCTGATTCTACTTCTCAATCCCTACAAAAAGATCGAGCTGAAAGAAGCGAAAGCAAAATCATCAATTCTCGAAACGAAAGACCACTATTATTTTTTAAATGTGCCCGATGCGGTGTATCGCATGTGGAATATTCCCATTGCCATAGCATACCACAAATACGGCGCAATTCTGCCGCCTCAAAACATTATTCACGCCTCAAAGATGCGCGAACTGGGATTCAAAAACATAGGTGAGGTGAAGCTTGCAATAGAGCAACTTCAGAGGAGATTATACGGTGATAAGAACACACCAGGCTTGATGGCATTTCGTGAAGAGCTGAATAAAAGACTGAAAGAAATAGAGCACGATTTACAACAAATTGATCTTTTCACGCTTCCTCACAGTATCCTTGAAAAAATACAGGCTGGGCATGTCCCGAACGAATTAAGGGGTATGTTCAAATCCAAAGGTCTAAAACTACCGAAGAAATGCGAAATCAAAGAGATTGATGAGGATACATGGCAAATCAAAGGTAATCCAGAGAATTTTATCGTTTCACGTGAAGGGGAACAAAGCAAAGTGCGCAGAGATGTGAATAAGGCGGAAATGGAAGCGGAACAGGAAGAAATCAAAGAAAGACTGGAAGAAGTCAATCGCGAAATTGAGGATACGCAATCACAGCTCGATACGCTTGAGAACGTTGAAGTGGCAGAAGCCGGGGTAATCAAAATCCAAGACATATTTAATTTTCTGGAAAAGAACCTCTCCACCGATGTGCTATTCTCCATCATTGAGCGCAGCGTTGCCGAAGAATTGCGAGGGATGCGCGATTACTTTGGAAAATTTCAGCAGATGCTGCCCACTATTATCCTCCTTATCATTGTCTTCTTAATAGCGTATCTTGTGATCACGCATGGCGGTGGTGAAACGTTCAGCCGTATCGGTGAGGCTGCCACGAAGGTAATACCGAATATAGGAGCTCCACCGTCACCATAACATGAATGGGAAAAACCCTTTTTATGGAAGAAGCACAGGTTACCGTCCACAGCCTCGCCCAACAGAATTTATATGGGCATCCAATCTCGCAACGTTGTTAATAGACTGCGTGGATACCGCAGCCGCTTTGTGGAAAGAACTGGCGCTGTATGGACGCGTCAAGCCCGGTTCTTTTGAGGTTTTCATGCAAAACTTCCGCTCGCTTGTATATCACACATCGGAATACATCTCAAGGGAAGATGCAAAAAAAGAAATCGTTAATGAGGCGGAGGAACTGTTCAGTAATGATTTACGCCTGAACAAGCTTGATTATAATGCAGTAAGCCATGCGCTGGAGACTTTCTCTAAGTATAACAAGGCGATACATCACACAAAAGCGCTCATTAAGATTATTGAAGAGGTCAATATTGTGGTGGATGACGGCACATGACATATACAGAACTTAATCTGGAAAAAACACCCTTTATTGATAAGATACGTGATGAACTGATCAACCACGAACAGGGTAAGTTCATCCTCGCCACCGGTGCGCCAGGTTCGGGCAAGTCAATGGCGATGATCAGACTGGCGGAGAAGATAGATGAGAATTTTAGTATTGATCGTATTTCGATCGGGCATCTCACGCCTTTTATCAAGCTTTTACAGCAGGCAAATGAAGGGAAATTACCCCACGGGTCATGTATCCTTGCGGATGAGGCTGGGGTATTCCTCCCCGCGCGGGAATGGCACTCGGCACAGAACCGTATTCTTTCTCTCATTTTCCAGGTTATCCGCAAATATGGGCTTCTCGTGATTTTTACCGTGCCCGCCAAGCGCATGATAGATATTCACGGAATAATTCTCGCGCGATACTACGGTGTGGGGCGCGGCGTGAATTATAAGAAAAAACGCAGTTATTTCACGTTTTATGAGTTAGAATATGACGATTGGAGTGATCACCTCTACCGGCATCTCCTCAAAGACGGGAACGGGGAAAAGGTAAATATATGGGAGATAGCGTTACCCCAAAGCATTGATTTTGAGGAATATGAGCGGAAAAAAGACGAAATGATAGGAAAATTGCTCAAGAAGGCACAGGATATATTCACGAAGATAGAGGGAAAAGCGGGAGGAGAAGAAAAGGAAAAAGAGACGAAGAAGAAAGAACAAAAGAAACAGAAACCGAGTATAGAAGGGAAAAGAAGATTGATTTATCCCCGTGTTCCTGTTTTAATGAAAGAGTTGAATATCTCAGAGTTCCGTGCATGTAATCTTTTGGGAATAGATCAAACAGATTACAGAAGATGGAAAAATACCATGATTGTCCCTCACGAGGAGGAGTTATCCGCAGTAGCAGCTATTTAAACTAATTTATAAATAGCACTTCTTCCTTTGCAAAAATCCCTTCCCCTTTATCTCCTTTTTTCTTTCCCCTTAGACTAAACTACGCCCGCACGAGGTGCGAAAGCTTTATATAACCCCTTACATAACCTATTTGTATGTATCTCCATAATAGGAGTAAGTTAGGAGGTGATGCGATAAGAAGTGATAAGAAATAAGGTAAAAGCGTATCTCGCACTGGTATGGTCAATGGCAGTGATACTCGCCATGCAAGGCATCCAACCATGGCGGAAGGCACTTGCTGACCGACGGGGACAGACAGGGACCATAATGGCAATAGTCACTGGTGCGATAACGGTGCTGCTCGGTGTCATCATATTCGCGAACATCAGGCATGCGATGCCCGCAGTGAATGATTCTGTGGCAAACTCAACAATGTCCACAGTCGGCACGATATTCTATTCGGCAACGAATCTGGTGGTCATCGGGTTTATCGTATTGGCGGCAGTATTCATCTTGGCAGTTGTGAACAGACTCAGGGCGTGATTTCGGGACAATGACAGCGAGAGACGTCATGCGGGACAGGCGGGGACAGACACAGACAATAATGACGATTATCACGGGTGCGATAACGGTGCTGATAGCAGTGCTAATTTTCGCGAATGTGTTGAGCGTAGCACCAAAGGCGGGCATCTCCGTAACGAACGAAACATGGAACTTCAATGGTTCAGATAGCTCCACCTATACAAAGCAACTCGCTCATGGGTATCTGGTGGAAGGGACGGTAAAAGTTTACAACAGTTCATATACATTTACAGAGGATACGGACTACACGGTGGATTACACCGCGGGAAAAATCACAAATATGAGCACGGGCGCTATCGGCGGGCACAGTGATTTCGCTAATTATACAGATACGTTCGGTGTGGACTATCAATACGAAGAAGCGGAGACTGTTGCCACTAGGCAGACAACAGCAACCATTTTCTATTCGTCAGTTAATTTACTGGTGATAGGATTCATAGTGCTTGCAGCGATATTTATATTAGCGGTGGTAAGCAGACTGCGAAAATAAAGGCAAAATCTTTTTCCTTTTTTTATTTTTTACTTTTTCTTTCCGCGATATATTTCACGCCCTTCACGATTTTCGCTCGCCAAGGTTTTAGCGTGAACGATTTAATGATGTGGCAATTCTCATCAAAGCATATAACATCAATAGTGAACCGCATAAAGAAAGAATGAATGATGACCGTTGAAGGTTTTGGAAAAGAAAAGAGCATTATGTCTTTAAAATCTTTTTTGAACATCAAGCCAAAAAAACTTCTCAAAAATGATTCTGAATAGATCATTTCTCTATTTTCCATTAAATCTTCTTCGCCAAAGTCTTTTTTCATAAAACCTCTTTTGCCAGAAATCCTCTTGACCAATATTTCTGCTCAGGCAACTATCTGCCATACTCTTTTCGTAAAGTGCCCGTGCCGCCTCTTGCCAGTTCTCATACAAATTGCAGTTGGAACTCATTATCTCATTTACCCGGGATCTCCCACCCTGGAAAAAGAACCAGTATGAAAATCTAAAACCTTCTATGCCATGATAACCGCATTCGGCTGCTACA
>QNCM01000043.1 GCA_003644505.1 Candidatus Makaraimicrobium thalassicum
CAATGTAAACGTAAGCAACGGATGGGTAACGATAAACAGAGGCAGCATTTACACAAACAACATCGTCGGCTCAAGCCCGCAAAACCATGTATTTGAGGCAAAGGTAAAGTATTACACTCAAGCTGAAAGCTATTCGGGTTTAATGATAGCAGACTCTCAGGGTACGTACGGAGGTAACTCAGGTGGCAACGCCCTCGCATACCTCATGACGGCCTCCAGCTCCAGCCCTTACCTCCAGATGTGGGGTGCAGACGGAACAACCTCAAGCTATAACATAGTTTCAGGCACAACCCTATATTCAAACCTGCAAAATGAGCATGAATACATCATAGGCTTCGAGTTCAGGGGAACAACCACACTGGCTTACTTCCTTTACGAAATAGATTACACTCAGCTCGCTTCAAGCAGCTACTCGGGAACATGGAGCGCCAACTACTGGCTGTGGTTGGGTTACTTCACCGGGAAGAATGCAGGAACAGCGGACATAGACGATATAAGCGTTGATTGGGTCAGGGTGAGGAAGTATGCAAGCAGTGAGCCAAGTATAAGTTTTGGAGATACTGAAAGATACGGAAGTAAAATCTATAATAAAGGTACAACCAACTTCAAAGGATATCTCAGAATGAAAGTCCAGAGGAATGTTTCTGGTGTATGGCAGGATGTTGAAACAGTTATAGATGATTTGTCGAACAACAATTTAAGAAATATCGGTACGAATGGTTTAGATCTATCGGCCATTTGGAATTCCAACGCTTGGTATACTGATGCCCATGATGCTGGTAAGTACAGAATCTATGGTGAATTTTTGGACCCTTATGGGAACGTTTTGCAGGCTTACGGAAGTGAAATAAATAACCTGAGCTACGCAAGTGAGTTTGAGATTGCAACACCTCCATTGCAACTTAACATAAGCAACATAAGAATCTATGATGTTACGAATGCTTTGCCAGCTAACTGGCACACCTATGTGACAGATTTTGTTGGCTCTGGCACGAACACAACTTTCAACCTATACAAGGACCATGTTTACAGAATAGAGGCTGTGGTTGATAATATAGGAGATTCTTCTTGGCAGATAAACGAAACCAACGTTAGCTACAGAAATTTGGATACTTCCTGGATAATAGATGAAAGCAGCGATATATGGTACTCTAACGAAACCCTTGATTCCGATGCAAGAAGCGATACAACCTATCAAGGCGGTAGTTGGTCAGATGGCATAGCAAGGTGGAATACAAGCTTAAAAGGAAAAGTAAGCAGTGGCAATCGTGCTATTTTCTTCTTCGTGGTTAACATAACTTCCACTGGAGATTACGGCGTTAACTTCAGGGTAACTCACAAAGATTTCATAAAAAATGATATCTCGACATGGCATATAATAGAGCTAGACACAACACCCCCGAAGCTCTACAACAACATATACGGCGTTAGCAATAACGATATACTGCGTGGTAGCTCAACAGTTGCGTACGCAAGATGGAACGAAGAAATACAGCATGCTGAAATAAGGTTCAACTCAACCTCCTCTACCTTTGGCGATTGGATATCCATATCTTTACCATCACCAAACCCAGAGAACTGGACAAACTACACCATTTCAACGACTTCTTCATGGCTTCTCGGTACGCATGTAATGGAGATAAAAGCTACAGATATGAGCAACAACGAAAACAACACGCTATGGTATGTTCCCTTCAACGTTTCTGGATTGGCTCAAGTTACAGATGGTTATTTGGAGCCAAGCACGATAAATGTAACAAACGTAACAAAGATTTACTGTAAGGTAACGGACAATACAAATTCAAACTCGCCCGTTGCAAACTACGTGGTTCACTTCTACAACTCTACCCATGAACTGGGAACTAACGTAACAAACTCAACGGGTTGGGCATACGTTTCATATGCTGATAACACCCCAGGAACTGAGACGTTGAAGTGCAACATAACGGAAAATAAAACGAGGTTCTACAAGATAGATGCCAACAATTACAAAACCTTTACGCTTACAACAAAGGAATTTGAAGAGCCTAAATGGTTTGATGTTGAAGGCCCAAGCCTTGCACATAAGGGCGATACCGTTGAGTTGAAAGCGAGGTGGACTGATAACTATCAACTTGCTTATGCAAAACTTGCTACTAATGCTTCTGGTTGGGCTAATGTTTCAGGGATGCAACTCAGCGGAGTAGAATCTTGGGCTAACTTTACATATCAAATACCAACGAGTATGCAGCCTGGCTATCTGGCATGGAAACAGTATGCTAACGATAGCTTTGGAAACGAAAACGTTACTTCAGAGCAAGAGATAGAGGTTTGGGGTTGGTCTAAAGTTGACAGCATAAATATTGTGCCGTCCAGCGTTCAGGAAGGTAATTCAACCGTTGTTTATTGTAAGGTTGTCGATGCAAATTCGAGCTCAAGCCTGGCAAGCTATGTTGTTTACTTTTACGACGGTGACACATACCTTGGACAAAACACAACAAACTCAAGTGGTTGGGCACGCTGGAATTATACGCCTGCAGGCGTTGGTGTTCATACGATTAAGTGTAACATAACTGACAATGCCAGCCAGAAGTATAACGCAAGTAAACAAAACTTTCTGACAGACACGCTGACAGTAACAGCAGGCCCAGATACACAACCACCTAAGATAGTTGATGACACGTATCAGATAAACGATACAGAGATAGACAGGGGAGAATGTATAAAAATCTCTGGTCAATGGGACGAGACGATAAACTACTCAAAAGTCATATATAATAAAACATCTCCAGGTAGTTGGACAGAAGATGGTATTTCTCCGCCTTATACTGCAAACTGGACTAACGCAACGATTTGCACAGACTCTACTTGGAAACCAGGCAATCATTCAATCAAGCTATGGGCAAACGACACGGCCGGTAACATAAACGATACATTGCCCTACAAAACCTTTGTGATGTGGGGTTATGCTAAAGTTTATTGGGAATATCCTAATGCAAACCAACAGGTAAACAGAAGCGTGATAAAACTCTACTGTAAGGTTATTGATAAAGATACCGGTGGTGGTGTTGAAGGCTACACCGTAACCTTTTACGATTTCAATGGTATAAACATAGGTAGCAACACTACAAACCAGAGCGGTGTGGCTTACATTAGCTACGATGCCACTACAATCAACGTAGGGCCTAAGCAATTCACGTGCCACATAGCAACGGACAACGATCTATACTACAAAGTTAATTACGAGGATCAAGATGCAACCAGAACATTCGTCTTCTATGGAAAACTTAACACAACCATAGTTGCACCCCAACAGAGTGCTATTCTGCATAGAGGGGAAAAGGTGTTACTTAACTCAACCACGGTGGATGAAAATGGAAACGCGGTGAAGGATCAATATGGCAATGACGCAACGATAAGCGTTAACTGGTACAACGAGACCGACCAGATAGGAAGTGGAGAAAACATAACTTGGAGCATTCCAACAGATTACGAATTGGGCTCTGAAACCATAAAAGCAAACTCTACGGCTGAGTATTACTATCCTGGTGAAGATACCGTTAGTGTTTGGGTTTATGGTTGGGCAAACGTAACGATGCTGCAGCCTAACGACGGGAGCTATGGAGAAAACGAAGCAATAAATGTAGTTTGTAGGGTTACCGATGCAAACGTTTCCTCTGCTATTCAAAACTATCCCGTTGAGTTCTTCGATAACCAAACAAGTTTGGGCAAACAGTTAACGAATGCTACCGGGTATGCAAGCAAAACGATAAACACGAACTCTTTGAGCGAAGGGGCGCATGAGTTGAGATGTGTTATTTACGATAACGAGACACTTTACTATAATGCTTCTGTTAGCGAAGACTCAACAACAATAATAGTGGATAAAACGACACCTTTAATCTACTACAATCCAAATACAGATGCTAACGGAAGCTATGCGAGGAATTGGATATTTATTAATGTTAGTGTTGAAGACGAGAATGTAGACACGGTTTTGCTTTACTGGAACGGTACAGCGGAACAATTCCAGAGCAAAGCTGGAAACATTTATTGGAGTAACAAAACGGGACTAAGCGACGGAACTTACGAATTCTACGCTTGGGTTAACGATACAGTTGGCAATCAAAATCAAACGGGCGTAAGGAAAGTGACAGTTGACACAACCCCACCAGCGATAAGTATAGCATCACCAGAGAACAAGACTTACGCTACGGACTGGGTATGGGCAAACGTAAGTTTGAGCGAGAGCGGAATTTGTAACTACACCTTAGATTCTGGCTCGTTACAACCTATGCAAAATTCTTCATCAACTTATTGGTATGCAAACGTTTCAGGCCTGAGCGAGGGTGCACACACTATAACCTACTACTGTAACGATAGTGTGGGAAATCAAAACTCAACTTCAGTAACGTTTAGCGTAGACATAACCTTGCCCGTAGTTTTGTTGAATTCACCACAAGATAGCTACAATTCCTCTTCATCTACTGTGACTTTCAGTTGTCATGTGTATGATAACATCAAAATCGTTAACGTTAGTTTGTATGCTAACTTTACCGGCTCATGGCAAATTGTTGCAACTAACTCATCGGGAGTTAATAACACGGATTATTATTTCAGCCAGACATTATCGGATGGGAGATATGTATGGAACTGTAAGGCCTGTGATGATGCAAACTGTGCTTTCAACACTACCAACAGAACTATAACTATTGATACTCAGGCACCGCAGGTAACCATCGTAATGCCTGAGAACAAAACTTACAACATAAGCAGTGTTGATTTAAAACATGTTACAACGGATGAGAATCTCGAGGCATGCTGGTATTACAACGGTACAGAAAACATAAGCTTGCCAAACTGTCAGAACACCACTCTAACAAATTTGCAGGAAGGCTCTCATCAGATAATAGTTTATGCTAACGATTCTGCTGGTAATGAGGGTTCATCCACCATAGTGTTCAGCGTTGACCTAACAAAGCCATACATATTCATTCAATCTCCGCAAAACACGACTTATGAAAACACGAACAATATCGATTTGAACTACACAGTAAGCGATAATATGCAAATCGATAAATGCTGGTATAAGCTTAATGATGGAAGCAAGCAAGATTTGCCAAACTGTCAGAACACCACTTTGGTAGGTTTGGCTAATGGCCATTACCATGTTGAGGTTTTCGCTAACGACACAGGCGGAAACATTAACTCAAGCATAGTCTACTTCACCGTCAACGTCTCTGCCTTGGTAGTTACGGTTGAATCACCTCAAAACCAAAGCTATTTCAACGTCACATGGGTTTGGGGAAACGCCACAACTAACAAACCCGCGGCTGCGTGCAACTATAGTTTGGATGGTGGAGCTAATGTTAGTATGAGTAACGACACAGCAACGCATTGGTATGCAAATGTTTCAGGGTTGAGTGAGGGTGAGCATAACATAACTTATTATTGCGAGGAATACGATACAGGAAATATAAGCCAATCAGATTACTCCTACTTCACTGTTGATTTAACATCACCTTCATTAGTAATAACAACTCCGCAAAATATAACTTATTCAACCCTAACAATAAACCTTAACTATTCTACGAGCGATGAGCATGCAATAACTTGTTACTATTTCAACGATACCAATCCTTACATTGAGATACCTGGTTGTCAAAATAAAACATTGGTTTTTGCTACAGATGGTACTCATGTAGTTGGGGTTAAAGTCGTTGATGTAGCTGGAAACGTAAATGCAACACAGGTAACGTTCAGCATAGATACAACACCACCGATTCTGATGATAGTTTCACCTCAGAACACCACCTACAATACTAATAGCATATGGTTTAACATAAGCACAAACGAGAACACAAGTGCATGTTGGTATAGCTTGAATGCTGGTAATAACATAAGCATGAACAAACACAACGATACATACTTTTACAAGTTGAGCAGCCTTATTGATGGTAGCTACATCGCAACTTTCTACTGTAATGATACCCTTGGTAATGAAAATTCAACCAGTATAACATTCAGCATAGATACAACAGGCCCAATCATAAGCTACACTCCGCCAACACCAGCAGATAATGCTGCATTAGACCAAAACTGGACGTGTATAAACATAACAACAAATGAAGATGCAGGCATAGCTCTGTTGGAATGGGATTATGATAATGGTACTATTATTAACTTTACGATGAACCAAAATTCTGCTCGTTCATGGTGGTATAATATGACAAACCTTAACGATGGGAGCTATTATTACAGGGTTTATGCAAATGATAGCTATAATAACTGGGGTTCAGGCAATAAAAGAAAGGTTATAGTATCTGTTGGAGCCCCCGCAATAACCATTATTTCGCCGAAAAATATAACATACAGCAAGAGCAATATAGTGAATATTTCGGTAATTGCAAGTAAAGAAATAGATACGTGGTGGTATAGTATTAATGGAAGAAACTTTACGTTTACACCAAATACAACAATAGCTTCAAAACTCGGTACAAATGTTCTGTTTATCTATGCAAACGACTCTGCTGGCAATGTTGGAAGTTCAAGTGTAGTGTTTAGCGTTAATGCCACGGTATGGGAGGACGAGTTTGAGGAATATGCGGGCGCGAGTAGTTATAAAAATGTAACAATGAATGGTAACGTGAGCATAGAATTTTGCTGGCCCGTGTTAAAGCAAAGTGGTTGTTGGCCATATAGGAAGCAGATAAATATAAGTGGTTCATCCTCATTACTAACGGAGTATCAGGTAAAGCTCGTTGTTAATTTAAGTGCTCAATATGAAGAGGGGAAGGTTAATGAAAGCTGCAAGGACCTGCGTTTCACATGGCTTAACTCCTCAAGTGGTAAAGAAGAGATAATACCTTATTGGATAGATACATGTAATGTGAGCTCAAACTCAACTATTTGGGTAAAAGTGCCAAAGATAGCTACGGGTGGGGAAACACTTTACATGTACTACGGTAATATGATTGCAAATAGTAATAGTAACGGAACATTAACATTTGAGTTTTTTGATGAGTTCAACACGCTTGAAAAATGGAATGGGGATGATTGGATAGCAAGCAGTGGTGTAGCGTATCCAACAGCTATATCCGATTTGATCTCTAATTATGAATTTATATCAAGCTATGCAACCGAAATGGTTGTAAAGGGATACAGAACAAGCACGGGTTCATCTGGCTACTATCTTTTTGGTAATGCAAACAATAAAAGGATATGGATGTATTTTTATCCATATGATGGTAAAATAAGCCTATCTAATGGAACAGAAACACAAGCAAACCTGGACTGCTCTGTGTACCATCGCTATACTATTATTTCAGATTTTGATAATAATATCTACGAGGTATACGTTGACAATAATGACACAGCTTTACTTTCTATCTCGGGCGCAAATACAATAGCTACAGCGAGTAATGCAACATTCCATCCATATAACGCTAATGGTATCTATCTTGATATGTTTGCAATAAGGAAATATTCATCGCCAGAGCCAGGAATAAGTAATGTTGGGAGTGAGGAGATAGCATTAAATAATGGTAGTGTTACAAGCATAGAAATAACTCCACCAAAGTTCTATAAATGGGCCAAGTTCTATGCTAAAGCAAACACACCTACTGGAACAGGTATTTATTTCAGGATATTGAATAAAAGCAATAATAGTATTTGTAGTGATATAAATCTATCCTCTGCCCAGAATGGTTACGATGTTTGCTCGGATGCAAACAACTATCAAAGTATAAAGCTTTATGCATACATGTATACAACACAGCCCGGGATGGCACCAGATCTTTTATACTGGAACATCTCATGGATAGCGGAAGCAAACATATCTATTGAGGTAAGAGACGATGGTTGGGCAATAAATCCAAACAGCCTTCTAAGGATCTACTACGAAAATGAAATTATTGGTGAAGGCCACGGCAGCGTGAGCGTTGGTATGGAAAGAAATAAAGAATACAAAATAGAATCTATAACACCAGCACCAACATATAATCTCACTGCGATCATCTATGGGGTTAGCATAACGGAAGAGATCGTAATAAGACAGCAGGTTGTTGATAGCTATTCTGGCTACCTCCCACCAAACATTTCCTCCATAACCCCGATCTATGCACTAAACGATACTGATCTCAACTATTCCAAAGCCAAGCTAATCCTACCAAAAAACAATCTTAACATAGATTATGTACTCCATTGTACTGCATGGAACTTCACCTCCGCTAACTGTTCTCAATGGGAATTCATCGAAAAGACAAGCCTGGAAGGCTATGGAGAGAATGAAACGCATATATGGTTCAACGTGACGAGCTTTGAGGCGTATGGCGGAGCTCAGCTTGGCTATGACCTTAAAGCGAATCAGATAGTATTTAACATAACAAATGTGATTGAAAACCAAAATGTTGGGGTAGCGGTAAACATAAGCAACTCTGGCGGGAGTGATGCAAACAACACGGTAGTGCAGTTAAACATAAGCCTATGGAATGGGACAGCATGGATATTGCAGCAAACAAAAGAAAAGCAAGCAAACATTACAGCTTATTCCTATGCTTGGGTTAATTTTACGTGGATTGCAAAGCCCGGCACGTATAACTTCACAGTGTTTGCAGATTCAACAAACATTTACAGTGAGACCAACGAAAGCAATAACATTAACAGCACAAACTACACAGTTTCGGCATGGAAAATATTCTATGGCAAGGTTAACTCTTTCATAAGAATAAGTGATGCCCAAGGTAATAACTTCAGTATATGGCTTCCAGACACAAAACAAGGCAATCTTTACTTCTCAGACTATGACAGCACATACTCCATGCTTGATTTGGCTCCATTAAATGGAACAAATGATTTAACAGAGGCGGACAACGCATTGAACATGACAGGGTTCAAAGATTCCATAACAAAGCTTTACGATAAAAACAATGATGGAAGCGCAGATTCCACAAAATGCTTCATCATAGCAAACGAACAAGTATGTAATGTGCCAATCATCAATTCTACGCAAAACAATAACGGAAACTTTATCACAGGCATAGTGTGGGATAAAGGAGATGGAGGCACAGAATATAACGGAACGCAGGATTTAATATTCATAACAGAGATAAATGATAACAAGGTGGGAGGATATGGTACATATGACTATGAAATAAGAGTGCCAGCCTACCTGAGAGCTCTAAAGCCATCAACCGATCAGGTAACCGTCTATATGGAGGTAATATAATTTAAAGAAGTTTTATATGAAAATTCTTGTCTCTAATCTAAGCAGTTATAGTTGCAATTCCTTTTATTATGTTATTTAAGCTGCAATCTACAGGATATTTTGTAAACATCGAAGATCAAACCATGAATATAAAGCATGGCGTTAACTGTAATAACCATTTTCAAACTAATTCGCAACAACACAAATAAAAAATCAATAGGTTTTTTCACTCATAAGTGATTTAATTGTGGCGCTGCCTATCAAAAAATTTATAAATACATTAGTTAAATAATTAACATAAATTGCAAGAGGAGGAAAAAATGAGTGTAAAATATTTCGTGTTTGGCTTGTTGGTGGCTCTGGTGCTAGTGATCAGTTATGCACAGGTTCAAGCGGCACCGACAGGTGCAACCACTACTGCAGGCACTCAGGAAAGATGGACAGGTACATCAGTTAGCTCGGTTACAACAGAAGGTGGTAATGTTACAGAGGTCAATGTTTCAGGCTACTCAGTAACAGATAAGTGGGCGGGTTTCTACGGACAAATAAGTGGTGGTTTAAGGCTTGCAGATAGTAGCGGCACAGTATTTTATGAATGGAGCGTGAGCAACGTCTCGGGTTCAGTAGTTTATGCGTGCAATGGCACTGTTAGTGATTGGTCAAACAGCAATATACTTCCATTGAACGTCTCTCATACCAATCTGTTGCCAAGCTTCTTACTAACAGGGACGGATTCATTCAATTATACATTCACAAATCAAGAAACATTCACTAGTGCAAGTCTAAGTGTAGCAAATACAAACTATACAACAACATGGCAAGGTGGTAGCAAGGGAAGTGATTTCAAAACATATGCATTGCGTTCGGTTGCCGATACAGCTTTGATATGGGCAGCAAAAGCAAAGGAGAATGTAAATTCCTTCAAGGCTGGTGTAACTGTAGATTACCAGCTTTTGGCAGGTGTGATGTCGCTCTCTGGAAACACGCAGTATTATTTCTACCTAGAGCTGCCATAGATTCAGGGATTTAATGGGGTTACCAAAACTTTTTTATTTTTTATTTTAATTATTAATAAGTGAAGAATATGAGTAATAATCCATTGCTTGGGGTAACGATCGTATGGATATTGTTATTGGTATTTTTTGTTAGTTCCGCTCATGCGGAGATAATAGTTATAAATTCAAAGGATTGGAAGGATGTGTATTCTGGTGTTATGTATGCAAATTTTAAAGGGTACTCCGCTGCATTTCTTAACTCCCCAAATCCTACTGGCTTATTCAATATATTACCAAAGGATAACATAATACTTTTAGAATCAAAGAACAATGCAATGGTAGATAATTTTGAAAACCTCTTAAAAGTTAAAGAATATAATGTTGTATCCTCTAGAAAACTCTCAAACTTTAATTTGGAACTTTATAAAGAGCTTGGATTAAAAAGGTTTATATTGGTAGAGGAAGATTATCCTTATGCTGCAATAATCGCATCACCATACGCGTATCTTACCAAATCATGGGTATTCATAGTAGATGATAGCAATGTCAATACAATAACACCTATAATATCTGGTGCTGATAATGTTCTATCATTTGGTCTTTTCAAAAGAAGTTTGCATGATACCCTTAGGCCTTATATTAGTAAGGAAATAAATACTGGCAATAAATTCAAAGACAGCATCATGCTTGCCAACGAGTTTGGGAAAATAAAGCAATTCAAACAAGTGCTTATCACAGATGGGAAAAGTGTAGAGCAAGAATTACTTTCTGGGAGCAAGGGTGCATCACCAGCATTGCTTGTTGGAGATAATTTGTTACCAGATACAATATTAGATTATATAAAATCGAAAGCAATAAAGACAGCTGTTGTAATAGGTGGTAACCTTGGTGTGATAGGTGAAAGAATAAGGGAAAGAACAAAAAAGAACGTTGCAGTGTTTATAAAATTTGGTCAATCTATAAGCGGCGCAAATAGGATATATGCACTGACTATGTTCCCACTGCCTACACCACACCTAAACCTCTCTATCTTATCTGCAAGCTACGACCCTGAACAGAAAAAGATATTTGTAAGATTTAAGAACACAGGGAACGTCGGTGTTTTTGAGTTCACAACGTTGAGGATTAAGAATAAAGGAAATGAGATATTAAGTATATCTGACAGTGAGCCAGTTTTTATTGGGGCGGGGGAAGAGGTTATAAACTCTTATGATGCTGTAATACCTGAAAGTGTTCTATCAGAAAAACTTATTGTTGAGTTTTACACTTCGTATGGTGAAACAGTTGATGGGCTTGAAAAATATATAACCTCAAAAGGAAAATACGGGCCACCACTCTCTCTGCCTTTGAAAATAGAGACATTAAAGGATTCATCTGATGTCGAGATCACGGCAGTAAAATATTATCCTGGAGATAGAAGGTTTGCAATTTCTATAAAAAATACAGGCAATGTGGGCGCATGGGCATCTGTAGTGCTCAATGATGTAATGGTTAATGGAATAAGGAAATCGTTGAGCTATGATGGCAAGAAATATATCGGTGTAGGTAAAGAGAAGGAATTTTACATAACAGCCAGGCTTGACAGGTTCGATTTGGAGGAAAACGAGATTGTTAATGTAAAGGTAATGTACGGAGAAAATAAAGAAGCTATGATAAAAAGCAAAACAAAGGAACTTGAATTAGAAATAGTTGAAACAAACCTAATAGGTATGCTTATAGGATCAAATGGAAACATAATGCTGGGTGTTGCTATAATTATCATAATAGCTGTATCACTTATCATCAAGAAGAGGCGATAAAACAATTATAATTATTGCATAGTTGTTACGCTTCTTGTCAACATTTTTAAGGGAGTAAATACAAATATATTATATAGCAAAGATTAGGAGGATAAAAATGAAAATGAAATATTTTGGGTTATTTGCTGCGATTTTTGGTGTGTTGGTTCTAGTGGCATCAATAAAGGCAGCGACACCTGGTTCAGTTATAAGTGCAAGCACAACAAATCTAGGTGAATACACACCACCAACACCACAAGCCATCACAACAGAGTCTGGTAATATTACAAATGCAAATCTTACAGCAATTCAATCAACATACAGATGGGCAGGTATTTTCGGTACAATAACAGGTACAATAGTATTGGCTGATGCAAGTAATAATTATTTCTACAACTGGACTGGAGCAAAAGGTGTTTACGTGTATGCAAGTGAAGGCACTAGTATCAACTGGACCGGATTGGATAATGCAACAGTAAGCGATGTTATTGGTCAGTATACATGGCTCAGTGGAGCAGAGTATGCAGATAATTACACAAACACATTCAATGAAACATGCAACTTTAATTCAAATGCTCTTGGAAAGTCGTTTATCGCAGCTTGTGCAAAACCGCTATCCTCAGGCAGTACAACATGGAATGTAACAGTATTAAAAGATACACCATCACCATCAGCAAGGGATGATATAATATGGACCGCAGAGGTTGTCGAAGACGGAACGGGTTACAATGGATGGACAGTCGATTATGAATTACTTGTACCAGAAAATGGTGTAAATGGAGACACGACAACAGAAGACTTTTACTTATGGGTCGAGTTAGAGTAAACAGCATAAAACTTTTATTTTTTCTTTTTTTATTTTATGTATGAAGCATACGCCTTTCATAGCAGGTATTGTAACCTTTTTATTTACCATTGATATAGTTTTTGCTCAGACAACTCAAACTATGGTTGTTAATTCAAATGATTGGCGCGATCTTTATTTGGCAACCCTTTATTCTGCCTATAAAGGCTATAAGATACGTTTCATAACCAATCTTTATGATGCCCAGATAACATCCAGCATGTTTAATGAAAGAAGCAGGGTTATAGTTATAGAGTCAAGAGATAGACCAGTATACAAAAACTATGCCCATCTTTTAATAACAAGAGGTGTGGGAATTGTATCCCAGATAGAATCCGCAACACCTTATGATTTACAATTAAAGATTGCGGAAGATTTAAACCCGAAGGGATATATACTTGTTAATGATGAATTTGGATATGATGCATTATCTGTTGCTCCATATGCTCTTAATAATAATTACTGGGTACTCTTTTATAATGATAAATCAGCCAATAATGTAGTTGATTTGATAAGTAAAGAGAGGGGTAAAAAAATTATTCTGTATGGTAATTTACCAGAAGAACTTTTAAATATACTCCCCCCTACCGCTAGCTATGAGAAAATAGAAACGGGGAGTATTAAAGGAAACAATATGGAAATTGTGAGAAGGCTGATTAAAGACACCAAAGTCAAGTGGGTTGTGCTTTCTTCTGGAGAATATTTTGAGCCCGGATTCTTAAAGAGCAGATTTCCAATTCTTTTATACTTTAATAACGAAAGAGAAATAGTAGAGTTTGCTAAGAAGAATAACATCAAGAATATGGAGGTTATAGGGGCCAATATGGTAACAATAGGGAGAAAGATAAGAGAGATTAGTAATAAAACTATAGGTGTTGTCGTTAAGTACGGACAAACATTTACAGGAATAGATGAGCTAAGGGGAAAGGTTTTTGCGCTAAAAGTATTTCCATTGCCATCTTTAAATGTAAGACTAGAGATAACCAACGCTTTTTATGATAAAGAAAGAGAAATGTTGCTTATATTCATAAAAAACACGGGAAATGTACCTTCATATTTTTACTCTGCTGGTATAAGAATCGTTGACAGCAACGGCAATGAAATGGCAACCCTAAGAGATGAATACACCCACTTTATCTACCCTGATGAAGTTTTTGTGATAAAATACAAGGTTAGCTTACCTTTTGTTAAAAATCTTGTTGCAGAGCTTTACACACTGTATGGACAATCCTTTCCCTTAAAGACCTATCTTACACAAATGGGCAAGTCATTACCACCATATAGAATAAACATAGAGGAGGCAACATTTGAATATGACGAAGACGCACTAGATATTGTATATTTTGTTTATGTAAGTAGTATGAAATCATTTGTTGCAAGAATAAAAAACAAGCTTGATGTAAATTTATTTGGAGATATAGAGATATATAACTTATTAAAAAACGGGATAAATTATACATTTAGCTATAAAGGCGTTTTTGAGTTAATGCCGGGAGAAGAGAAGGATATAAGAATACCCGTGTCCATATCCCAAAGTGATATAAATAAAAATAAATGGTTAAACGCAACAATTTATTATGGAAGGCGTAAAGATTTTATGATAAATTCAATAAAATATGGTGCTGTGCTTAAGCAGGAACCTGTACCTTTCACGGGGTTTATAACTTTTCTAAAAAATAACATGTTAACAATACTATTGATAATGCTTATTATTCTGATATTTCTTGCAAGAAAAAAGGCAACCAAGGCGAGGATTGAAAGGATTAGAAGGTTTGCTTTTCATCACCACGCTTGCAATTGAAAAAGTTTTTCACGCTGTATCTTCAAAAGTGCTAAAAATAATAAAATGCTAAGCAAGGATTTTGTAAGAAGATAAGAACAAAATAAATATAACAACCACAGGCTGGTGTATGAAATAGATCAAAAGGGAATGCCTGGCCAGCTATGCATAGAGCACTTAAGACTTATTATTCACCTTCTCGAGCCTGCTAAGTTTAGACCAATAAAACACTTATATAACATAGCAAAAAACTTTAATACATTCTTCTAATCTTTTTACCATTTTTGTTCTTAACAGATTCATATATGGCATGATTTAATGTTGTTATACTAATTTTGTCCCCCAGCTTAAAAAGTTAAATAATTTCCAACCAAAAATTAAATATATGAAACCTCATATACCTACCCTGCTCCTAATCTTTATCTTTGCTTTTATTTTCTCAATACAAAATACATCCCCGGCTCTTTCCCAACTCTACGAGCCTGTTAACATAGACATAGATGCAGCCAAAGACGGCCCCATATATGGAGATTTGGAAGGCTTGCTGAGGGTGAAA
>QNCM01000044.1 GCA_003644505.1 Candidatus Makaraimicrobium thalassicum
AGCGACGAAGCAATCTCAATAAATATAATGCGTTATGTAGATTGCTTCGTCGCTTCGCTCCTCGCAATGACGTAAAATTCTCATTTTGCAGAACTCTTAAGCATATTATTTAAATGCAGTTACAAATACGAACAAACATTGTACTATAATTCCCGTAAATTTCAAGCGTTTATTTCAGCATTGTCCGTTACACTCCACCCGATCCCGGTCAGGGGCTGGCCAGCCTCAGGCCGGGATCGGGATAAAATTACGCTTTTCCCATATTTTGAAGGAACTCTTTGTTCGTCTTGGATTTCTTCAAACGGTCTATAAGCAGTTCCATGGCCTCTGTGGCATCAAGATCGCTGAGCGCCTTGCGCATCAGCCATACCTTCTTCAACTCATCCTCACCGACCAGAAGCTCCTCTTTACGGGTATTGGACCGTCTTATGTCAATAGCAGGATATATCCTGCGCTGGAAAAGATTCCTGTCCAGCTGGATTTCCATGTTCCCGGTGCCTTTGAACTCCTCGAAGATCACTTCGTCCATGCGGCTGCCCGTGTCAACCAGCGCCGTAGCAACGATGGTCAGGCTCCCCCCTTCTTCCACGTTACGCGCCGAACCGAAAAACCTCTTGGGCCTGTGCAGGGCATTCGCGTCAACGCCTCCGGAAAGGATCTTACCGGAATGCGGAACCACTGTATTGTACGCGCGCGCCAGGCGGGTTATCGAATCCAGCAGAATAACAACATCATATTTATGCTCCACGAGCCGTTTCGCCTTTTTCAGGACCATCTCGGCTACCTGAGTATGTCTCTGTGCCGGTTCGTCAAACGTCGACGCTATAACCTCCGCCTTAACCGAACGCTGCATATCGGTAACCTCTTCCGGCCTTTCATCTATGAGCAGTATTAAAAGCTTGGCCTCTGGGTAATTATGAGTAATACTGTTGGCGAACTTTTGAAGAAAAACCGTCTTTCCACTGTAAGGGGGAGCGACTATCATACCCCTCTGCCCCTTGCCCACCGGGGTCAGAATGTCCATTACCCTCATGGATATTTCGCCCGGCTCCGTTTCCAGCACAAACCGTTCATTTGGGTACAGCGGGGTAAGATTCTCAAAAAGTATCTTGTTCTTAGCCACCTCGGGGTTTTCGTAATTGACCGCTTCTACCTTCAAAAGGGCAAAATACCGTTCGCCTTCCTTTGGAGGCCTGATCTGTCCGCTCACCGTATCCCCTGTCTTCAGGTTGAACCTTCGGATCTGTGAAGGAGAAACATATATATCGTCCGGGCAGGGCAGGTAATTATAGTCAGGGCTTCTCAGAAACCCGAACCCGTCCTCCAGCACCTCAAGCACGCCTTCACCGTAAGCCATGCCGTTCTTCTCGATCTTCCCCTGCAGTATCTTGAAAATAAGGTCGTGCTTTTTTATGCCGCTGATACCGTTGATCTTTAACTCCTTCGCGAGTTCCGACAGTTCGGACATCTTCATGCTCTTCAGCTGTATGATATCCAGTTCTTTTTCGTTCTTCAGATTTTTTTCCATATTCTGTCTACTCCTTCTTTTACTGCCCTCATGTCCATATCGCTATCTATAATATAATCGGCGAATTTCGCTTTTTCCGGAAGAGGCATCTGCTTATCTATGATATTTCCAGCCTCCTCCTCGGAAATTCCCCGATCAGTCGCTCTCCTCAGCTGTGTTTTCTCCCCTGCGGTGACAACAACCACAATGTCCACATAATCATGCAGCCTGGTCTCGACCAGGAGCGGGGCATCGACGACAACTATCCGTTCCGGGATCCGTCCCGCCTGCTCTTTGACGCTCCGGATAATCGCCGGATGCAGCACCCGGCAAAGACTGTCCATCTTTTCCCTGTCGAAGAAAACTTTTCCGGCCAGTTTTCTGCGGTCGATCCCGCCATCCGTAAGGATATCATCGCCGAAAATATCTATCACTTTACGCCTGATCTCGCCGTCTTCCTTCAACAGCCCATGAGCGATCTCGTCCGCATCGATCTTGACCGCGCCCCTGCCGGCGAACATATCCGCCACGGTCGTTTTCCCCGTGGCAAGACCGCCGGTTATTCCTATTATTATTTTTTTTTTCATATATTTAGTACTTTATTTGTAAAAGTTCGTTATGATTTACGAACACTATCGTGTCCGTAAATCATGTGCTCATTTAGCTCTGCTAAAAGATGTTCGGACTGTTTTGAGCAGGGCGTTGGATGTCCGAGCGGGCAAGGTTCCCGAAGGCCGAACATCTTCTTCAAAATCATTAGCCAGGTTGTTAGGGACACAATTCACAAAATCCCCACAGGTTCCATGTCCAGCCAGCTCTCGCCCGCTTCGATATCCACCTTAAGCGGCACTTTAAGCGGGGTGATGCCTTCCATGAGATCCTTCACTCTTTTCGCTGTATCTTTCAGGATGTCTTTTGGAACCTCAAAAATAAGTTCGTCATGCACCTGTATGATCATCCTGACCCCGGTATCCTTGAATTCATCATGGCACGCTATCATGGCGAGTTTTATGAGGTCCGCGGCTGACCCCTGGACCGGCGTATTGACCGCCACCCTCTCGGCGAAACCCCTTACGCGCTCATTCGCACTGCCTATCTCCGGGATATAACGTCTCCGCTTGAGCAACGTGGTCACAAAGCCCTTTTCTCTGACCCCGGAGATCGTCCGGTCTATAAACGATCTTATGCCGCTGTACCGGTCAAAATAAGAATCGATGAATTTCTGGGCCTCTTCCACGCTTATTTCCAGATCTCTCGACAGACCGAACGGACTTATGCCGTAGACTATTCCGAAATTGACTGTCTTGGCCGCCGAACGCATCGTCCCGGTCACATCGCCGGGAGGACAATCGAATATCAGCGATGCCGTGAACCTGTGGACGTCTTCTCCATTCTTGAATGCCTTTATCAACATGCTGTCCCCGGACAGATGCGCCAGGATCCTGAGCTCGATCTGGGAATAATCGGCAGCCAGCAAAAGCTTTCCTTTTCCGCTGGGAACAAATGCCCGCCTTATCTCCTTTCCAAGCACCGTCTTTATGGGGATGTTCTGAAGATTGGGTTCGCTGGAAGACAGCCTTCCGGTAGCTGTTACCGCCTGGTTAAAGCGGGCATGCAGTTTACAGGTCTTTTTATCCACCAGCGTTAATATAGAATCATAATACCCGCTCTTAAGTTTACTCATCTCCCGGTACTCCAGCAAAAGCCGGGGAAGCTCATGAAGGGCGGCCAGTTTTCGAAGGACCGATTCGTCCGTCGAAATACCGGTCTTTGTCTTTTTTATAGCGGGAAGCCCCAGTTTGTCGTATAAGATCACCTGAAGCTGCCTGGGTGAATTTATATTGAATTCCTCTCCGGCAAGCCCGTAGATCTTCCCGGACACATCCGCAAGTTTCTTCTCCATCGCAGAGGACCGTTCCTTCAGATACTCTATATCGACGCCGACACCGTGGGTTTCCATATCAGCCAGAACACTGACAAGCGGCATCTCTACGTCCCGTAAAAGCGCGGTAAGATGCTTCTCTTTCAGCAGAGTGGCCAGGACGCCATAAAGCCGCTGGATTATATCGCTTCGCTCGCATCCACGCATGGACTCCTCTTCCACCGAAAGATTGTATCCAAGGTGCCGCATGGCTATGCCCGCCAGGTCATGCCGCGGCCGCGAAGGATCGTTCAGGTAATCGGCTATCATGACATCAAACGCTATACCCCTTATCTCGATGCCCCAGCTGCGCAAAGCGACCATATCTTTTTTGATATCATATCCTGTCTTTTTGACCGCCCCGTCTTCAAGCAAACCCTTCACAAGGATCGATACTTCCCGGGCCTCGGATCCACTCTGCTGCTGAGAAACATCCAGCGGGACAAAACAGGCCTCCCGTTCCTTCCATGAGAACGCGATCCCGGTGATCCGACTGTCCACGGAGGCGCTTACCACACTCAGAGAAACCGTTTTCTGTTCGGCGATCTCTTTCACCATTTTTTCGACCGCACTCCCGGTGGCTTTCACGGAATATCTGCCCCTGTCCGCCTCCTTAGGTGTGATCTCCCGCAAAAGCTTCTCGAACTCAAATTCCCTGTACAGCTCTGCCAGCTGGTCCAGATCCGGACTGGCCAGCCGGGCCTTGTCAAAATCCAGCTTTACGGGAACGCTCCTGTCCAGCTGCACGAGTTCACGGCTGAATTCAGCCGTTTTTTTCCCTTCCAGAAGTTTTTTTCTTATCGATTTAGAGGGGATATTCTCGATATTCCTGTAAATATCCAGGAAACTGCCGTATTGGTCTATAAGTTTGACCGCGGTAAACCGGCCGATTCCCTTTACCCCGGGGATATTGTCACTGGCATCTCCCGTAAACGCCATCAAATCCACTATAAGGGCGGGGCTGACCCCGTATTTCTCTTTGACTCCAGCGGCATCATACACCTTGTCCCCGCTCGTATGCAGGCTCAGCACATTGACTTGATCATCGACAAGCTGCAGCGCATCTTTGTCGCTGGTGACGATCGTTACAGACAATCCCCTTGTTTTTGCCTCTTCGGCCAGAGTGGCGATTATATCGTCGGCCTCATACCCTTCTAATTGGCATATGGGGATTTTGTGCGCGGCTATGACCGCCTTGATCTCCGGGATCTGAGCGACAAGGTCATCCGGCATCGGTTTCCTGTGGATCTTGTACTCTTTATATTTTTTATGCCGCACCGTCGGGGCCTTCATATCGAAAACCGTAGTTATCATCCCCGGGTTGTACTCTCTGATGAGTTTCCGCAGGATGCTCACAAAACCGTAAATCGCGTTGGTAGGCATGCCCCTGGAGGTACGCAACTCGTTTATAGCGTAATACGCCCGGTAGCAGATGCAATTTGCGTCTATCAGATAGATATGTCGGCTGTCCTTGTTCATGCCAGATGAAATAAAAAAAGGTCGGAAAAATTCAACAAATCAAAAGGAGTGACAACATACAGCACTTAACAGGGTTTTTTCAATAAAAAATAAGGGAATACCTTTTGGCGAGTTCTTCCAGTCACCTATAGTATAATGTTCCCGTAATCATATGTCAAGAAAAACTATAAGTCATGAACACTGAACTTATCAATGTTCTCCCGCAGTTCCACGATCTTTTCCAGCAATCTCTTCCCGTCATGTCCCCCCTCCATAACCGCCGTCTCCAACTCACCCATATCCCGTTTCACGGCATCGAGCGTTTTCTCCCGCCCCTGCCGCTCTGAACGCAGTTTTGACACCAGAAGGTTCAGGGATCCCGCCAGATCCTGAAGCTCGTCCTTTTCCCGCAGCTCCAGATCGTTCTTATATCTCCCGTTGGAAACCTTCTGCAGAAATTTCTGGATACGATAGATAGGGCCTGCTATCCTGTTGGATAATACAAGCCCTATGAATATCACGAGGGGGCTCAGCAGTATCAAACGCAGGAACAAAACCATGTTAACCTGTTTGACAATATCCAGTAAAAGACCCTGAGGATAGACCGCGGCCAGTTTCTCCCCGAACATGACCCAGGTGGTGACATATACCGTATACCCTGCCAGGACAGCCGTCATGAACATGAAAAACAGGATCAGGCTGATGTATCTTATCTGGAATCTTCCGGTTATAAAAAGGCGTGTCCGTCTGCGGAATTTTTTCATGCGCAACTACCCTTTTCTCCAAAACGTTATGTCTCTCCGGATAACGATCTCAATTTTCTTGTTCTGATTTTTTTTAATAATCCCGGTGACCTCGGACAAGGGCATATAACGCGTATTCTTTCCATTTATCCTGTGCAGCAGGTCCCCTTTTCGAATACCGGCCGCTTCAAAAGGCCCTCCCGGGGTTATACTGTTTACCGTAACACCCCTGTTCCGAAGTTTGAGACCGGCGCCCACGATTTTTTTATACCTGCTGAAGAGTAAACCGTCAAACAACGCCCCGGCGGAAGACAACTCGGGAACGACTGTCCGTTCGATGGCGAATCGGATCTCACCGGGGACCAGGAGTATGCCGGCCACTTCATCCACATCCATATAAGCCGTCATCTCTCCACAAACCGCGACAATCCTGTCTCCCGGCCTGAGTTCCGCCCCCCTGCCTGACGGGTTACTTCCCATGATCTTTTCGATGCGGACGTATTTTGCCCCCGGCGCCAGGACAAGGCCGAGTTCGTCGGCTACCCTCCGGACAGGGGTCTTTTCCCCCGCGTTCCCAGAACCTTCTCTCCTGGTGACTATACTGCGGATGACGTCACGTCTTGCCTCTGTCTCGAGATAACCTCTTATGTAATGCAGACGTTCGCGCGCCCTTTCGAGATCAGGATTAAATCTCAGGGCCTTCTCGTAGAGATAGTATGCCTTGATATAATGGCCTTTAGTGAGCTGATTCTCACCTTCCCGTATAAGCGCTTTTTCCTCGCTGTCATAGACCGCCGATCTGATATCCGATCTCTTGATCGTCTTCTCGCCTTCTGCGGTTGAGAGGGTTATTCGATCCCTGAACTCATCGAGAATGAGTCCCTTCACCCTTTTTCCTCCTTTCAGGATCACGGTGTCAGCGTAAGACTCCCCAATGGCCCCGGGGAACGAAAACGCACAAATGAACGACGCCACCGACATCCCGACAATGATCCTGCGCATATCACGGATTACCCCCTAAATATCACGACCAGAAGGACAGTGATCAGAACCGCCGATATAATATAAAAATCGTTGAAATACAGAAAATCAGCGATCCTGTCCCGGAACGTATTGCCTCTCCTTCCGTCGTTCAAGGATTCGAACCGCTCCTTGACCTTTTTTCGCGTTTCGCTGACAACTATTCTGTCGGCTTCACTTACGCGGGAATCTATTTCCGAACGTATGGCGTCGATCTGTCCTTTGCGAAAACGCAAAAATTCGCCCCCGAGGTTGTACGCAAAGATCACCTTGCTATTGGCAAGAGAAATTATCTTCTCTTCGCTGATCTGCAGGTATTCGGACAACTCCCGTAATGTCAGCAACTTTTCGGACATATCACTCCTTAACCTTGCCCTCTGCTATCCACTGATCTACTTTGGATCTCTCGAATATCCATTTGCCGCCTTCCCTGGTCCCTGGAAGTATGCCGCTGTCTACCCACTCATTGACCTTTTTCGTCTCCACTTCCAGATACTTCGCAAGCTCCCCGCTGGTCATCCAATCGCCCCTGGTTACGCTGCCGGCCGGTGCCTCATGTGCCATTCGGAGCCGGCCGTTCAGAACGGCGCCTTCAACGATCGACAGCTTCGGGGTCTCGACATCGCCGCTGAGCCTGGCGCTCTCTTCCAGTCTCAGGGCTTTCGCGGCCTTTATGTTGCCGTTAACCCTGCCCGCTATGGAAATACTTTCCCCCGTTATGTTGGCTTTTACATCCGCTCCCTGGCCGACCATCAGCACGCCTTTTGTGTCCAGCGTCCCCTCGAATTTTCCATTGATCCTGAGATTCACCGGATCGTCAAAACGGAGCGTGCCCTGCATACTTGCGTTTACATCCAGTATTCCATCCCCTGTCTGCTGTTTTTCTTCCTCTCTTCTTCTTCTCATTTCTACCTCCTCTTTTTAGAAAAATTTAACCTTTAAACGGGATTTGGGATTTACTTACTTCCATCTCACATCTTCGATTCCCGAAAGAGAAGCAACCTCCCCAGCGACATCTCCATAATAGAGGCGGGGCAGTATAAGATCAAAAACGACATTCCTCCTCTTCCCGCTCCCGTCATCCTCGGACGTGATCCGTTTCATCCTGCCGCCGTAGGTCTCGATAATCTTCTTTATATCATCCGTACTGGTGACGCTATCCGCGCGTAACACGATCCTCAGCTTTTTCCCGGGCTGTTTCAATCTTATGCGTCCTTCCAGCCGGGAAAGTATGAGAACCGTAAGACCCACAATTGTGGTTATCGCGGCTGCCTCATACATGCCTGTACCGACAGCCAGACCGATCGCGGCAACGGCCCATATGCTTGCCGCGGTGGTCAGGCCGCGGATAGAGGCCCCGGCTCTTATTATAGCACCTGCGCCAAGAAATCCAACACCTGTTACAACGCCGGCGGCTATCCGTGAAGGGTCTGTTTCCCCCACGTGCCCGTAACTCATGCCGACCATGACAGACGTCATCATAAAAAGTGTTGCCCCCATACAGACCAGGATATGCGTTCGCAGCCCCGCGGCACACCCGTGGATCTCCCGCTCTATGCCGATAAGTCCACCCAGGAACGCCGACAGTAGTACGCGCCACAAAATAATCAAAGTTGTCATACCGGATATCTCCTCTCTCTTTTCCCGCCCGTTCTGAAAAGCTCTTCTCCCAATGCCGCGATCATAGCGGCATTGTCAGCACAATACTCCCTGGCCGGCAGGTAGAGTCCAGCGCCCTCTTCCCTGCAGCGTAAGGCCAGACGCCGGCGAAGGGCCTCATTATTGACCACTCCGCCTCCTACGGCAAGTCTCTTCGCCTTCGTGACCCGCATAGCCCTGGTGATCTTTTCATCCAGGACGTCCAGCACGGCTTCCTGAAACGAAAAACATATCCTGTCTTTTTCGGCTTCGGTCTTTGCGGAATCCCGCCAATAGTACATAACGGCAGTTTTGAGCCCGCTGAAACTGAAATCCAGATCGGACTTATCCTTAAGGAGAGCACGGGGAAATTCGATACCCCTCCCGCCGGCGAAATTCCCGGCTCTTTTCTCTACGATCGGCCCTCCGGGATATCCGAGTCCCAGGATCTTGGCGACTTTGTCAAACGCTTCACCCGCCGCATCGTCCCTTGTCCTCCCTATCAGCGAGAACTCCTTCAATCCCCGGCAAAAGTATATACTAGTGTGCCCCCCTGAGACTACCATCCCGACAAAAGGGAACATATCCGCGACAGTGTTCTTCCCTTCCCCGTCCAGGAAACAGGACAATATATGCGCCTGCAGATGGCTTACCCCGATCAGGGGTATCTCTCTGGCGAAACTGATCGCCCTGGCAAAGGCCATGCCTACGAGCAAAGAGCCGGGAAGACCCGGTCCCCGGGTTACAGCCACAAGGCCGACATCGTCTATGGTCCGGTGCGCGTCCTTTAAGGCCTTTTGCAGGACCGAAAAAATATATTCGGTATGGAAGCGCGACGCTATCTCGGGGACAACCCCTCCATAATGCGAATGGAGATGGACACTTGACGATACTTCACTGGAGATTATACGGCGGTCCTCAGCCAGTGCCACCGCCGTTTCATCACAGGAAGTCTCGATCCCAAGAGTAATCATAATGCCACATCCCTGCCCCTTACACGCCCTCAGCGTTTACCTTCAATTATCTCCGACAGCGCCACAAAACGCAGTCCGTTCTCTTTCATCTTCGGGACGACTGCCCGCAGGACATCAATGGTCACGCCGCGGTCATGACCTATCGCCACCGCGCTCCCCCTGGCGAAGGCTATCCGCTCGAGTTCTTCCATCTGGCGTTTAATATACTCCGGTTCAAGCCGGTTATCAATAAATACATCCCTTTCCGCGCACGGAATCCCGACCCTCTGCGCCGCCTGAGCGCACGCTGATTCTTGCGTGGTAAAGGAATCAAGAAAAAACATGCCCCTCTCTTTAAGGTCCTCGAACACGACTGTCATTAAGCGGGGATCTTTGGTAGCCTTTGACCCCATATGATTCGATACGCCTACGGCAGCGTAAACCGAACGAAACGCGTTCCCCAGGATCTCTTTAACGTCCGCATCTTCCATATCCCCGCTGATGGTATCTTTCTCCAGGGAGCCTGTTTTCCCTTCCGGCTCCATCGGGAGGTGCAGGATCACTTCCAACCCGTTCTTTTCCGCGAAGGAACACACCGCTCCGGAATATGGCACGCCCGGGAGAACCGCTATGGTAAGAGGGACGCCTACTTCTTTCAAAGCATCCAGGTTCTTTTTCGTGTATCCGAAATCATCGAGGACCAGAGCAACTACGGGCGTCCTTCCGTCCGGAACCGCCGGGATCCTCTTATCCGCCCTCCGGATCTCCGCCTTCCGGCTGCCTATCCACGACGCTAAGACGTTCTTAATGGTCACTGAAAGAATGACTTCATGCCTGCGCGTTATATCAAAACGGGCCGTCCCTGTCTTTGCCCCGTCGCTGTGATAAGAAATCCCATCGCAATGGGCGCCTTTCACCTTTCTCAGCGCTTTTTTTATCTGCTCCGGCAGCCCGGATACGGCAAAAGCCCCATCGGCCTTGAGCACATAGGTAAGGGTCTTTCCGCGTGTTCCTCCCCGCTTCCATTCCTTCTCTTCGCGGAAAAGTATGTCCGCATCCGTAATGTCGTGTGTCCGCAATACAGAAAATACCGCTTCCTCGGCTCTTGTGACATCCCTGCTTATGTCCCTTGTCCGGAAGCGGGATAGAGCAAAGACACTGAACGCCGCGATAAATACTGCGAACAGGATTAACCGTTTATCCATTCGTCTGCCTTTCCCTGCCTTTTTTCTCTTCAGGCGGATGAGAAACTTTACGCCGCTCAGAGATGCGGACTCCCTTAAGGATATTTACGGCTGTCTGGATCTGGTTGTCATATTCCTTGAGTTCCTCGGGTTTCTCCGCTTCCGCTTTTTTCCCCTTGTCGTCCGGTTTATCACGCGCAGGAGCGCGGCGTGATCCCCTGGTCTTTTCCAGTTTCGTAAATATCCCGGATCTCCCCTCGTCCTTTTTTTTCTTATCTTCAGGCGTCTTTACCTCGACCCTTTCAACGTATATGTCCGGATCGATCCCCTTGTCTATCAGGCTTTTCCCCGCAGGCGTGAAATACGCCGCGGTTGTCAGGCGCAACGCCGATTTGTCGTTAAGGGGAACTACCGTCTGCACGGACCCTTTGCCGAAGGTAGGGACGCCTATGACCAGACCGCGCCCGTTATCCTTTACCGCTCCCGCGAGTATCTCCGAAGCGCTTGCGGATCCTTTGTTCACGACAATGACCAGGTCCAGGCTATCGAATTCCGGTTTCTCTTTTGCCCTGAACTCCATCCTTTTTCCGGGATCCCGCCCTTCGGTATATACTATCATTACCCCCTGTTCAAGAAACTGATCCGCGACTTTCACGGCAGCGTCGAGTAACCCGCCGGGATTGTTCCTGAGATCGAGTATGAGGCCTTTTACGCCTTTATCCCTGAGCTTTTTTATGCTGCTTCTCAGGTCCTTGGGGGTCCGCTGCTGGAACTCGACGAGCCTCACGTATCCTATCCCGTCCTCGATGACACAGGCGTCCTTGATGCTTTCCAGTTTGATAATGGCCCGTGTTATCGTAAAATCCAGCATTTCATCGACACCTTCGCGGATAATGCCGATGTCAACCTTTGTCCCCGGTGTCCCCCGCAGCTTTCTTACCGCCGTGTTAAGGGTCATGTCCCGCGTTATCTCTCCGTCGATCTTGACTATTACGTCACCGGCCAGGATCCCTGCCGCGGATGCGGGCGTGTCATCCATAGGCGCGATAACGGTAAGCACACTGCGGCGCACGCCTATTTCGATACCAAGGCCGCCGAACTCCCCTTTTGTCTCCTCTGTGATCTCCCTGAAACTTTCCGGGTCCAGGAACTGACTGTACCCGTCAAGCGTGCTCATCATGCCTTTAATGGCTCCATACACCAGGTCCTTGACCTTGATCGGCTCCACATAATCGGTGCTTATCAGAGTAACGGAATCCGCGAAAAGCTGGATCTGCTTGAACAGTTCCCTGCTGTTGTCGATGATCTTCACGGGCTCCGCCCGGACAGTAAGAACAGCCGTAACAATAACAAGTGTCAATACTGAGACGGTCAAAATTCTTGATTTCATAGATATTTCCCCCTGTAACGCGCGGATTACCCAAGCTTTTTTCTAAACATCTCATTCACGAGCTTTGGGTTCGCTTTCCCTTTGGTATCTTTCATGACCTGGCCTACGAGAAAGCTTAAAGCGTTGGTCTTGCCGCTCCTGTAATCGCTGACCGATTTTTCGTTCCTGGCGATCACCTCACGAATAATGTCCTCCAGCGCGCCTTCGTCAGAAACCTGCTCAAGCCCTTTCTCTCTGACGATCGCCGCAGGGTCTTTCCCTGTGTCGATATGGATCTTGAGCACGTCCTTGGCCGCAAGGCCGCTTATAGCGCCCTTCTTTGCCATCATTATGACCGCGGCAAGATCAGCCGCTCCGAGGTTCAATCCGGCTATGTCCGTGCCGCGTTCCTTTATATGCATCATAACCTCGCCCCTGATCCAGTTGCATACGGTGTGTGGATCGTTATATTCCGCGACCACGCTCTCAAAAAAATCCGCCAGGTCCTTTTCTGAAATCATAATCCCGGTATCCCGGTCGCTTAATTTGTATTGTTCAATGAACCGGCGTTTTTTCTCCCAGGGCAGTTCCGGCACGGTTCTGCGTATTTCTTCCACCAGATCAGCGCGGATCTCAAAAGGGACAAGGTCCGGTTCGGGAAAATACCGGTAATCGTGCGCCTCTTCCTTGGATCTCATGGGATCGGTCATATTGTTCTTTTCATCCCACAGACGCGTTTCCTGGGGCACTTTTCCGCCGCCGGCAAGCACCTTTTCCTGCCGCTTCTCCTCAAAGGCAAGGGCGTCCCTGACCGCCTTAAAAGAATTCAGGTTCTTTATCTCCACTTTACTGCCCAATTCAGCCGTGCCTTTTTCCCTCAGCGATATGTTCGCATCGCACCTGAGGCTGCCTTCCTCCATATTGCAGTCCGATACCTCAAGGTACTTTACGGCCTGTTTGAGAATGACCAGATACTCATACGCTTCCCCGGGCGTCCTGATATCCGGTTCTGAGACGATCTCAAGAAGAGGCGTTCCTGTCCGGTTGAGGTCCACATAGCTGAAGGGCTGTTCTGGATCATGCAAAAGCTTCCCCGCGTCCTCTTCCAGATGCGCGCGTGTAACGCCTATCTCTCTGGTGCTCCCGTCCCCGCCGGTTATTGTTATCCTGCCGTTATAAGCGAGAGGCATATCATACTGGCTGATCTGGTAATTCTTCGGGAGATCCGGGTAATAGTAATTTTTGCGGTCGAACTTTGCTTTCTTCTGGATATCGCAGCCAAGGGCAAGCGCGACCTTTATCGCGTACTCAAAAGCCTTCCTGTTCAGCACGGGCAGCACGCCGGGCAATCCCAGGCATACCGGACATACCTGCGTATTGGGCCGGGCCCCGAAAACCGTGCTGCAGCCGCAGAATGCCTTTGTCCTTGTGGCAAGCTGAACGTGCACTTCCAGCCCGATCACTGTCTCGTATTTGTCATTCATATTCCGTCTTTCGCCGCTCGTATCCCGCTGCCGGTCATTAGTCGTTAGCCCTTGGGCGCTGCTCACGAAAATGCCGGCACCTTCGTATGATGATCGGTGCTTCTTTCAAACGCGTGGGCGCTTTTTATAAGGACCTCCTCGTTAAACGGCGCGGCCATAAGCTGAAGCCCCGCAGGCAAACCGTTCTCCGCCATACCGCACGGGATAGAGACCGCCGGCAGGCCGGCAAGATTCGCCGGGATAGTAAAAATGTCCGACAGATACATCGTAAGCGGATCCTCCATCCGTTCCCCGATCTTAAAAGCGGTTGTCGGGGACGTAGGCGTCAATATACAGTCACAGGCCTTAAACGCCTCGCGGAAATCATCGGAGATCCTGGTCCGCACCTTCTGCGCCTTAAGATAATATGCCTCGTAATAACCGCTGCTCAAAGAATAAGTCCCCAGAAGTATCCTTCGCTTTGCCTCGGTCCCAAACCCCTCATTCCTGCTGGCAGTATACATCTCGATAAGTTCGCCCGCATCCGGGCTTCTGTGCCCGTAATGAACACCGTCATAGCGCGCGAGATTAGAACTTGCTTCGGCGGGCGCGATTATGTAATAACAACTGACGGCATACTTTGTATGCGGCAGGGATATGTCGATTGTTTCGGCCCCGAGATCCCTGAAGACCCTGATGGCCTCATCTACCCGGTCTTTCACCCCTTCATCGATCCCCGGGGTGAAGTATTCCCCGGGGATGCCGATCGTCAATCCTTCTATGCTTTGGGACAGGCTTTCCGTGTAGCGCGGGACATCCCTGTTGACCGACGTTGAATCCCTGTGGTCATAACCGGATATGACCTCGAGCATGGCGGCGCAATCGGCGACGTTACGGGTTATGGGACCGATCTGGTCCAGGCTGGACGCGAACGCAATAAGGCCGTAACGTGAAACGCGGCCATAAGTCGGCTTGAGACCTACAACGCCGCACATCGCAGCGGGCTGCCGGATCGATCCTCCGGTATCCGATCCGATCGCAGCAGCCACCTCACCGCCGGCAACAGCAGCGGCGGAACCGCCGCTGGACCCTCCCGGGATATGCGCCGGGCTCCACGGGTTCTTTGTGGGGCCGTAACAGGAAGTCTCGCAGGAAGAGCCAAAAGCGAACTCGTCCATGTTGGCCCCGTCTATCAAAAGCGCTCCTTCCGCCGATAATCTCTCGATAACAGCGGCATTGTACGGAGGACGAAACCCCTCGAGGATACGCGAAGCGCACGTAGTAAGCGCGTCTTTTATGCATATATTGTCCTTGATCCCTATGGGGACGCCCCATAACCGCCCCTTTTCTCCCGTTTTCTCCAGGGCGGACGCCCGTTCCAGGATGCCTTCGGTATCCATGCGCGCGAAAGCCCTTATATTTTTGTCCATAGCGGCGATCCTGTCCGTGAGAAACCGGGCCGCATCCGCCGGAGGCTTCGCGCTTTGTTTGAGCCATTGTCTGAAACCGTCTATGCTTGAAAGAATGTCTTCCATCTTATGCGTTCTATATGATCCTGGGGACCTTAAAGAAATTTTCTTTTCTTGCGGGCGCATTGGCCAAAGCCTCTTCCGGGGAAAGAGACGCTTTCTGCTCGTCCTCACGAAACACGTTTTTCATGGAAGAAAGAACATGCGTGGTAGGCAGAGTGCCTTCCGTGTTCACCTCGTTCAACTGCGCTATATAATCCAGTATCCGGGAAAGCTGGCCCCGGAACCTGGTAACGTCCGTATCATCGAGACTGAGACGCGAAAGACGCGCAACGTAACGGACAACATCCTCCGTGATCGTTTTTTCTTTAATATTATTTTTCAT
>QNCM01000045.1 GCA_003644505.1 Candidatus Makaraimicrobium thalassicum
ATGCGACAAACGAGTCCGAGACTTCATCAGAAGATACAAGCGTAGAGAACGAAGATACTACAAATACAACGCAAAACAGCCCTGAAAATGAAGATACTGCAAATACCGATAGTAACGATGCAGCAAGCGAGCCTGATACCTCTCCAGAAGACGCAACGCAGGATAGTTCTGCAAATGAAGAGACTGCAAATACTGATAGTGACGATGCGACAAACGAGTCCGAGACTTCATCAGAAGACACAAGCGTAGCGAACGAAGATACTACAAACACAACGCAAAACAGCCCTGAAAATGAAGATACTGCAAATACTGATAGCAACGATGCGACAAACGAGCCCGCTGTAGGTTTACCCGAAGAAGATGCTACAGATGTTGTCGCCAGTGAGGAAGTTGCAGAAGAAGCTCCTGAACCAGAAGAAAATGCTGATCCAGCTGTTGAAGATGAGCCGACTCCTTTAGAAAACAGCGATAGCGTTGATGTCAATGCAGAAGACATGGAAGAAGAAGATTCTAATGAAGAGCTAGAAACCGAAACAAGCTTTTTAGATTCCGGAGATGATGATCTCTTAGCTGTGGAAAATGAGCCTGCCCTGGAAACTGAGCTAGTTGTCCCCGACCCATACTTTTTTGTGGACAGTGTTAAACACAGTTATTTGCCCAGCGGCGGTAATTGTGACGGGGAGGCAAATTGTAGTGTTTCAGCCACCCCCATCCAAGATGCAATTAATGCAGTAGCAGGCGGCTTGACACCCGACGATAATACGATTTATGTTGAAGGTGGCACTTATGCTGAAAACATCACCATCTCTAATTTAAATATGCTCAGATTAGAAGGTGCAGCCGACGGGAATGGCTCTATCCTCACAGGTTTGATTAACATCAACGACTCATTCGATATCATTCTGCGTAATTTCACCTTCGCGAATCTTATTAGGGTGAGCAACTCGACCGATGTGACCATTACAGGTACGGACGGCGACGACACGATTGAAATTTCTGTAGAAGGCACTGTCGATAATTTGAATGTAAATGGCGGCACGGGAGATGATGAGTTAAATGTAGATTACAGTGCAGGAGCGGATGCACAAAGCACCATCAACTACGATGGTGGTGCCGATTTCGATACGCTCGCCATTCACGGTGGCATCTTTGAGAACGTGGTCTATGTAGCAAGCAGTCCCAGTACTGGCAATATCAGTCTTGATGACCATATAATCGAATACACAAATATCGAACCAATCCATGACTTGAGTGTAGCTGAAAACGTGACCTTCTCTGGTACAGCTGGGGACGATACGATTAGCATTGTGGACGGCGGTAGCCAGACAATTGAAATCCAAAGCCCACAATTTGAGAGTATCAAATTCGCCAATAAGACCAATGTCATTATAGACGGCGCAGATGGGGACGACACCATCACAGTGAATTTCTCTACGCCCGCTGCTGGTCTAAGTTCGTTGATTGTGAAAGGCGGCGATGGAGACAAAGATATTATCAATATTCTTGGTGCACAGCTTGCAGGGCAGGACTTTGAGTTAGATGCGGAAACCGTCACTATCAGTGGCGATATTTACACTCAGGGGGGAAATCTGACCGTTAAGGCTCAGACGCTCACAGTGGATACCACGTCCGGAGCAGTTATCATCTCGACTCGTCAAGTGGCAGGTGGTGGTGATCACGCTAGTGCGGTTTCGATAGGTGATTCTGGCGATATTCTTTTTGAAGGATGGACGATAACGCTTGGTAGTGAGACCAATTCTCTAGGCAATGCCAACCTCTTCGCGCATGTGGAAGAGGGTTCTTCATATACAGCTGGCGCTATTACGTTGAAAGTAGGTCAAGTTGCAGGTTTCAGTGGATGGGATGTTCTTTGGAATTTTGACAAGAGTGTGGCAGAGATTGTACTGAATGATGCTGTCATTCAGGGTGGCGTGGTCAGGTTAGAGGCATCTGCAAATCATGACGATGTCCTTGGAGAAGGAACTACCAAGGCGATCAGTGAAACAATTATCAACGGTATACTCGAATTTCTGGAGAATCTCTCCATAGTTGGCGGTGTTGTTCGCTCAGCTGCTGAGGCTGTGATCGATATTGGAAAAAATGCAATCATCCACGCTGCTACATTTACAGCAATAGCAGAGGCGTTTTCCAATGCAACGACAGCACCGAAGGGAATCGGTGCCAGCATTGCGGTTGGATTGGCTGATGCTATTGCTAAGGTCATTGTTGCAGGCGAGGTCACAACGACTGGAGATTTTTATATTCGCTCATTAACGGATAATACCCTAAATGTCAAAGCCAATACTGGTGCCGTAAGTGGCGCAGCTGGCGCAGTGGCTATCAGTGTGTTAAATTCTGTCAGTGTAGCTCACATTACCGATGATGCTGTCTTGAGTATTGGTGGGGATTTGGTTGTGCGGGCAGATACGATCGATCGCAATAGTACAGAAGCCAACGGCAACACAGGCGATGATGGCTTTATTGGTGTGGCAGTTGTGGTCAGTGTTGAGGAAGGGGAAACAAATGCCTTTGTTGATGGAGATATTGATGTCGCAGGTGATATTTCAATTATTGCATCACAAGAGCAAGGGGATATAGAAAAAGAATACATAGCCGTAATCCCAAATGCTTTCTCTGGCATTAGTGCCAGTGCGGGTACTGAAACTGATGATGCCACGGGTGATCTTTTAGCGGATGGTCAGAACGCAGCCTCTGGCGCAGTTGAAAATAAAATTATGCCCTTTGTTAAGAGATATCTCAGTAAGGTTACTGACTGGCTTAAAGAGCAATCTGATTGGATTAAAAAGAAACTTGAGGATGATTCGGAATCTGATCCGGTGAAGTCCTTTGATGCAGCCGCAGCCGTAGTGATAGCTATGGATACGAATAACGTCAGTGCACGCATCGGTGATGGCAATATTGATAGTGATGGTAAATCTGGTAATGTAGAGGCAGATGGCTCCATTACGATTGATGCCACGATTGAGAATCGCCAAGATGCGACCGCTAGTTCCAGTGCCAAGGCTGGCACCGACGAAGATCCAATGGCGGATACTGCCGTATTTGGCGGCTCGGCAGCGGTTGTTATAGCTAGTATGGATAATAATGCTCGTGCCTATATTGCTGCCGAGGCAGAAGTGGATGCAGGACAGGCTTTGACCATCCAATCTAAAGTAGAAAACGAATATGATCCCTCTGCGTACATTGGAGATCTGAAGGAAGCAGTCACGATAGAGCGTAGCTATGCAACAGGTGAAGGCATGGTCTCCATTGAGGCAGATGACATCGTTGAGATCGAAGACGATCACACTGCTGGTGGCAAGATGGGTGAATGGTATCAATATATTGGTAGTGCACCAGGGTCAAGCATTGATCTCAGTCAGGAAGATTTCACCATTAAAACCAATTGGAAAAGCCTAGGAAGTCCTTCAGTATATAAGGGCAAGAGCTTCATTAAGACCCTGACTTCATATTTGGATGATAATCTTGGTGTAGACAATTATCTGGTCGACACCTGGAGTCAGGCTACAGCTTCTGGACAAGATCTTAGCCTTGCTGGTGCGGTGACTGTGCTGGATTGGAATAATATAAGTGAGGCTTTTATCGCCGACGGTGCTCTCATCAATCAGGATCTGGCTTTTCGCACTGGCCAGCAAGATGTGTCGGTGACAGCTAGTAGCGTAAACGAAGGACTCCATTTTAGTGGCAATATTGAATTACCGAGCATTGACCCAGGTTGGAATGAAGAAACAAAGAAATGGTCACCTGCTAGCTTGGGTAGTCCAGCGGGTGTTGATTCTGAAAAATCAGCCATTGGAGCTACAGTTCAGATACTCCGCTACAGTTCGAATGTATTGGCAGAGATTGGTGATAATGTCGTGCTTTATGCGGACAGCTTGAACGTAGACGCAGAAAATACGGCTTGGAGTGTTGTTGTTGGTGCATCTGGTGGAAAATCGGGTAATTTTGGACTTAACGGTGTCTTCGACCTAGTTGATATCAATAATACAACCTACGCCCAAATTGAAAATGGTGCTAATATCACCGTAGGTTCGAACAAAGTCAAAGTCTACAATGAAGAAACCGGGGACTTTGAAGGTTATCGGAATGCCGCCATTGTTGTTGAAGCTACAGATCATACAGATATCTTCACAATTTCTGGTGGTGTCGCTGTATCGAACAATACTGGGGTAGGTGCTACTGTAGGGATCCACTTCCTCACTCGTGATACACAAGCTCTAATTGGCAATCGCCTTAATGATGTAAATGGTACGGATACCGCTACAGGCATGGTTAATGCAGATGGCTCGATACTTGTAAATGCCTTAAACGATGGTTACCTCGGTAGCTTCTCTTTGGCAGCAGCTGTAACAAGCGATAAAAAACCAACGCCAACTGGTGATGAAGGTGGCAATGCCTTAAATGGTACTGCGTTACCCTCTTTGTTTGGCGGTGACGATGACGATGACGACGATGATGATGATATTCCAGGATCGGGAGCGGCGACAGAAACGGATCAAACCGGTGGTAGTGGGTTTGGTCTCGCTGGAGATGTATCCGTCAACACTGTGAACGATACGACCCAAGCCTATATCAATCAGGCAGGGACAGTAGGAACCACAGCTGGTCACAATATATCCCTAACGGCTAAAAATGATACCGAAATAACCGCAGCCTCGGGCGCAGTAGCTATCTCGACCAAGGATAAGCAATCAGCAGGTATCGCAGGTTCCTTCAGTTGGAATGAAGTTGAGCTTAAGACCGAAGCCTTTATCTCTGATGCTACAATCGTGACGAACGCACTAACTTTAGAAGCTAAGACAAGCGGATATATCTTCGCCTTGAGTGCAGGTGGTTCAGGTTCTTCCAGTTCAGATAGTATCAATATCGCTGGCTCAGTTTCACTAAATTTTATTACAAATGATACCAAAGCCTTTATTGATAACGCCGATATTATTCTCGTAAGCAATCTCTCTCTAAGTGCTGTAAATAGCTCGAAGATAGTCGCCATTGGCGGCGCAATATCCATTGGTGGCAGAGTAGGTCTGGGAGCAGCTGTTGCTTTCAACCGTATTACAAGTATTACTCAAGCGATGCTTCTTGGCAGTGCGCGAACCTCGCTCTTCACCCTTGGCGGGAAAGTAGCTTTGCAAGCGATTAACAATAGCCAAATCATCGCAGTGACCGTTTCTGTCGGCGCATCAAAATCAGCTGTAGCAGGGACAGTTTCTATTAACTTGATTGAAAATATCGTCGAAGCCTTAATCCAGAATATTAACTTCTTGGGCGCAGGGCTTGGTATGGTTTCATTAGAGGCAAAGGATAATTCAGTTCTATGGTCTTTAGCTGGAGCTGTTGGCTTAGGTAGCGAAACACTTGGGTTTGGCGCAGCCTTTGCTTGGAATAGCATCAACAACACCATTTCTACTAAAATCGAAAACTCGACTCTTAGTGCGTCAAGTGTGAACTTGAAGGCAACCTCAGATGCAGAAATTAAAACCCTCTCAGCTGGCGCAGCAGGATCTAAGAATACGGCTATCGCTGGTGCGGTTTCGATCAATACAATCAGCAATACCATTGATGCACATATTTCAAATGGAGCCAACGTCGCTGCTTCTGGCAATATCGATGTAATTGCAACCGATACTTCCACAATAAAGTCGCTGGCAGGACAAGTCGCCGTAGCAGGTACAGCTGCGATAGGTGCGGCAGTGGCCATTAACCGAATCGATAACACGCTGATAGCTTTCATAGATAGCTCTTTTGTCAATACTACCTTGAGCGGCAATATTACGGTGTGTGCTGATGAGAAAGCTTCTATCAGTTCGATTAGTGCTGGTGGTAGCGGTGCGGGAACCTTCGCGTTCGGCGGAGCAGTCTCGATTAATATTATTACCAATACAATTCAGGCATATATCAGTGGCGCGAATCCTGTTATAGCAGATGGCAGCGTACTCGTCTCGGCGAGTGATGAAGCCAATTTGTGGGCACTAGCGGGAAATATCTCTGGAGCCGGTACCGCTGCGGTTGGTATTGCCAACTCCACACTTATTACTAACAACACGACCGAAGCCTATATAGGGGAGAATGCTAAGGTAGATGCTAAAGGTAATGGAGCGGGTATTGATGTCTTTACTGGAATCAAAAACGGCGATACATACGAAACAGAAAATATGCACGGTCTGGCTGTGGTTGCAGTCTCCTTCGAGGATATTGATACCTTTGCAGTTGGCGGATCGGGTGCGGGCGTAGCAGGTGTAGCTGGCTCGGCAGCAGTAAGTGTGCTTTCAGAAACAACCAAGGCTTATATCGGCAAGAGTGCTCAGGTCAACGAAAACAACGCCGGAGCGGCGAGTAACCAGAGCGTGCTTGTGCGTGCGGCAGACAGAACAGATCTCTTCGGCCTTGGCGGAGCAATTGCTCTTGGTGGCGTTGCCGGTGTTGGCGCAGGTGTGGATGTTGGTGTGATCACGAAAGATACGCAGGCATTCATTGATGAGAACGCTAGAGTACAAGCAAAGCAGGATGTGCGAGTTGAAGCAGATTCTCAAGAGGAGATTATCTCGATAGCTGCTGCTGGTGCAGGAGGTGGCGTTGCGGGAGTTGCAGGTGGCGTTGATGTCTACGTGCTTACGCTGACGACCAAAGCTTTTATTGCAAGTGGTGCTAATGTGGACGCTGGCGGCAGTGTATCGGTCGCAGTTGCTGATGAAACAGAGATAGACATAATCGCTGGCTCAATTGCCGCAGGTGGGGTGGCAAGTGTAGGTGGCGCGGCTGGTATACCGATTATCACCAAAACTACAGAGGCATATATTGGTGATGGCGCGATCGTGAACGCCAAAGCCAACAAAGCAGGTATTGAAGTCAAAACAGGTAAATTTGATATTACTTATGTTTCTTATGGTAGTGAAGAAGGCAAAGTCTCGCCACCAGATATAGATAACGATGATGCAACTGATCCATCGCTCACACAACAGCGCATTGCTACAGCCGATACAAAACAGGACTTCAAAGGCGTGGCTGTCACCGCTGTAAATAGTGACGATATCGCTGCTTGGGGCGTTGGCATTGGTGTTTCTGGTACCACTTCGGTGCAGATTTCTGCCACTGTGAACGTGATGACAAGCAATACCTTGGCTTATATAGCTGATAACGCTTTGATAAACCAAGACCAGAGTGGTGTGGGGACCGAGCAATCTGTTCTCGTTGCAGCGGCTAACGATTACCAATATATGGGTATTGCTGGTGGAGCCAGTATTTCTGGTACGGTTGCTGTTACTCCAGGAGCACAGGTGGCGGTTGTGACCAATACAACTACAGCTTATATAGGAGAGCGCGCAAAGGTTGCGGCAGTAGGAGATATTACCGTGAGTGCCGATGCCGCTGAAGATTTGCTTTCTATCGCAGCGTCAGTGGCTGGATCGGGAAGTGTGAGCGTGGCTGGGGCTGTATCTGTGATTGTGATAGATGCTAAGACTCATGCCTTCATTGGTAAATACGCTGTAGTAGATGCAGGTGGCAATATAGTAGTCATAGCCGTCGACATTACCGATGTTGATAGTATTGCGGGTGCCGTTGGGATTGGTCTCAGTGGTGGCGGTGTTGGCGCAGGTGTCGCCGTGACAATCATTAATAAGGACACGCAGGCATATATCGGGACAAACACCAAGATTGATGCTCGGGGTAATTCTGATACTTCTTTGACTGTCTTCAGCGGTGAGTTGAATACTACAACTGGTAGTTTTGGCACAACCAATGGTATTCATGGTTTATATGTCGGTGCCTTTTCCAGTGAGGATATCTTCGCAGTAGCGGCTGCGGGCGCAGGTGGTGCTTTTGGCGGGCTGGCAGGTGCGGTCACAGTTGAGGTAATCGATTCCGACACACAGGCAAGAATTGATGGCGGGAAAGTCAACTACAACGAGCAAGGCAAGGTGGAAAATGCTAGACAAGATGTTTATGTATCAGCTGTAAATGATTTGAATATGCTGGTGATTGATGGTAGCTTGGCAGGCGGTCTCTTCGGTGGGATTGCAGGCAGTGTGGATGTTGGCATTGTCCGCAACGATACGACAGCGATCCTTGATGGCAATATAAAAGCGCAGCAGGACGTTCAGGTTAACGCATTGGCTAATAAAGAGATTGAGAGCTATGTTGCCAGTGCCGCAGCCGGTATGGTCGGTATTGGCGGTGCGGTGAGTGTTTATGCGCTCAGTGGCAATCTTGAAAGCACTTATTCATCTGGGGGCGAATCAAATGACAGCTTGGCTGCCAATGACGATGGGAGCAGTGCTACCACGGGTAGTTTTGTAGATGGTCAGGCTTCAGTAAGCCCACTATCGACACTTTTTGACAAATACAGTGATCCAGGCAACGAGCCGGGTACGGAAAACACTCCACGTGTCATTGATGCGGCCAATAATGCCAAAACAGCAGTCAATACAGCTACCCCAGACAGTGCCGCGAGCGATGCTCTTGCCGCTGATGTGGAGAACCAAAGCTGGATGATACCGCGTGGAACCAGTGCCACTATCAACGCTGCTTTTGTATATGCTGGTCGTAATATAGAGCTTGAAACACGCGAACGCGTTGATATGCGCATGGTTGCGGGTGGTGTTGGAGCTGGGGGGATCGGGATAGGTGCTGCGGTAGGCGTAATCAATAACGACAGCAAAGTCAGCGCAAAAATGGAAACAGCTTTCAGAGCAGGGACGCTGGATAGTGAAGGTAATGTATTATCAGATAGTGGTAGTGTAAAGGTTATCGCTGATTTATTCGTAGATATTCAGACTGATTCTTATGCTGGTGGTGCAGGTTTAGTTGGGTTGGGAGCCAGCGTAGTGATTGTCAACGATAACAGTGAGGTCTACGCAAATATTTCTAGCTCTGGGTACGCAGATGAACTACTAGTTCAAGCCAACACGAAAGAGACTCTAAAAGTCAATGCACTAGAAGGCAGTGCCGGTGCAATTGCTGCTGGTGCAGCGATTGCACGGGCAGAGTCCAATGGAAGTACTAAAGTTTATGTCGGAAGTGGTAATGTCAAATCCAATACTATTAGCTTCCTAACTAATGCCGATATCAACGCCACAGCAAAGGGCGTAGCGATTTCATACGGGCTTCTTGCAGGTGCGGTCAATGACGTGCAAGCAAAAATTACGCATGAAGTTAGCAGTTGGTCCCGCTCGAATTTAAATGTCTCTGGAGATATTTGGATTATTGCGGAAGGCAATCTCCACGCTTATGCGGATGCCCAAGGCACTACGCCAATATCAGGAGCCAGCGTTAGCAGTTCTACAGCAAATGCTGAGGTCAAGCCTACTATCGTGGCAGCGATTGGCGGGGATGTCTCCGCTGGAGACAATATCTATGTCTTGTCTAAACTGAACTCAAATACTGATACTCCCTTAGCTAAAGCAAAGGCAACTTCATCAAGCGGTAGCTTGCTGGCAACTATTGATTTGGGAACTGAAGCTACAGTTAAAACAGATGTGAATATGGGTGCCTATGTGAGTAATGATGCCAATCTTGAGGCAGGAAACGACATCAAGATTAGCACCATAGCTCATAATATAACTCTGGTAGATGTTAGCGGGAGCAACAGTGGTTTGGTGACCGTTGGCGCGGTACGAGGCAAAGCCATAGTAGGTACAGAGGTAAGAACGGAAGTTGGATTGCGTGCCCAACTCCTTGCAGGGAACGATATTTCTGTCACCTCCTTTGCCTTATCCAAAGCTAAGGTAGACGTTGAGGGTGGCTCAGGAAAGACAATTACTGAATTCGTAGGAGATCTGATTAGTAGCGGCATTGACAATTTCTTTGAAAATTTGGGGCTACCGGGCATAATAGCCGAGGGTGGTGCTGTTGCAGAAGTCAATCTTAATAATACAGCCTTCACAAGAATTTCACCTTCGGCAAAACTCACATCAAGAAATGCGCTCAAAGTGAGAGCAGATAGCGAAGTTGATATAGATGCAGACTCGGCAATGACCTCGAAAGGCGCAATTGCCGCTAGCGCGATGGCAGTTACCGATGTACGCTTAGACGTTGACAGCACAGTATGGATCGAAGAAAATGCTCGCTTATTGGCAGATGCAGTCTGGATTGTTGCAAAAAACCTAATAGCCGTTGATGCCTTCGCAGACTCGCTTGCAGATGTTGACGTAGGTGGTGCATTCAGCACGGCAATCTCACGCGTAGACCTCGGCACAAGTGATGATCTAAGCCAAGCAGAAGTACGTATATGGCAAAATGCGTGGATAACGGGTAGATCTTCGCTCATCATCGAGGCAATAGGAGCGGAGTTGAATGGCAATCTCCTCTCCCGCTCAAGGGCTAAAGCAGACAATGGACTCGTCGCCACGGCGACGGCATCCGCAGAGGGGAGTGTATACGCCGATGCACAAGTTTGGGGTAAGAGCGGAACAAAACTCACAACCAAAGACCTTAGTATCGAAGCGACCACAAATTACCATATTGCTAGAGGACCGGATGCCCAAGCTGAAGGATTTGTTGCAAAGGTGGTTCAAGTTATCAGAGAGGTAGAAAAACAGATTACGAAATGGCTTCCTTGGCCGCTTGATATTCTTGTTGAATGGGTTGTTGAAACGGTAATAGATTTCATCACAGTATTTGATTACAGCGAAGCCAATGCCTATGTTGGAGGATCATCTCCTAACTATGGCAACATAATTAAACTTGAAGGTGATATTTATCTGGGAGATGCAAGCACTAGGAAATTAATTGTAAATGAAGATGGTAGCATTGACCCCACGAGCAATATCGGAGCAACCATTACAGATGATGAAGTCATTGTCGATGATATTATCCACGATGGGAGTGGCAAGGCGGTATTCAAAGCAGATTGGACTAGCGGTAATGCCATTATCCATATGACTAAAACTCTGCAGAAAGTAGAAATTGAGAATCGCTCAGACAAGGACCTAGTGATCCAGGAAGTGGACATGGTCGGTGTCGACACAGATGACCCAGATATAGTGTATATTACGTATGGTGGCGATGCTTCTCATGCATACGAAATCGTGGATGGTCGCGCAGAGAGAAGCGAATTGTGGGTGCTTAATAATCCATCTGGGGATGGATCTGATATCATTTTCACCAAAGATATAACCCTCTCCATTTACCATATTGTTAATTATCGTGGTGATATAAAAGCTCGGACTGCGGATGTTGTCCTGAAAGCAAGTAACTCATTGGGAAACGATGTTAGCCTCTATCTTTCTGCCTTCTATCCTTCATCCGGTAAAGGGAATATAGGAACAGCAGACCAGCGTTTTAAGGTACAGTTAGTACGAAATAAAAATTACAAAGGCGAGACCAATTTTGATTATGCCGAGCTTACTGCACATGCCCATGGAGATATATTCATGGATATCACCGGCACCAACACAACATACCTTGATTTTGTCCCCACAGACGTAGCAGACAAGATTTCCTTAGATATTAAAAGTTCATATGGAGATGTTGATGTATTAGCTCGTAGTGGCGGCATCATCTCCATAGAGGTAGTGGATAAAAAATTCGTGTACACTCCCCATAATTCAGTGGAAGCCACCTTCGAGTTCTCACCTGTTATTACGGCTGCTGGTGACATTATCCTTAGAGCCGCCGACCTTTCCCGAATGGCTCCACACGTCAATTTCGCGGGCAAAACGAATGTGTCAGCTACGGGTAAATTTGATGTGCGTACGAACGGAGACATCAGCTTGACTGAGGTGACCGGCCCATTGCGGGTTTATTATGTCCACTCCAGTGGTGGCAATGTGAATTTGACTGTAAAAGACAGCGCAGCAACAGGTGATGATCTGATTGTGAATACTGGCGTTTTTATAGGTTCCGATGTTGGCTCTGTGAGCCTAACTGCTGGCGACAATATCACAATCAACGGCGTAGTGAGGACATATGCTGGTCGTCCGGTATTTATCAAATTTGGGCTTTTGGAAACAGATACGAGCAGCGGCATTCTTAATCTAAAGAACCTGCATGCCATCTATTCTGCGTATGAGGTCTCTTTTGGCGAAGGTGCTACGATAAATATTAATAATGCAGACAGCATCAATGGCGAAACTGGTCTGCTGACCGCAATACAGATTACTGGTTTGGGGATGAAGCCAGGTGGAAGCATCACTTATGAACCCTTGCCGGATGCTAACTTTGGATACTTGGATATTGACCTTGGTGCTGGTAATGACACCTTTAACATACAGTCCACGGCTGATGGTATGACAACGACAGTGAACGGCAATGCAGGGAACGATATTTTCAACATTGGCAATGCCAGTAATTCCTTGGATGCTCTTTTAGGGGTACTCACATTAAATGGCAACGCACATACAGTCGGAGACACGCTGAATATTAATGACCAAGGTGATGCAAGTGGAAATACCTATACACTCACCAACACAACGCTCAATCGCAGTAGCGCGGCAGAAATCACCTATGGCACAATTGAAACTATTGAGGTGAACAGCGGCGCGGGTGCCGATGTGCATAATATCCAAAGCACCTCTATCCCAACAACGATTAATGCTGGTGGTGGGAACGACACGCTTATAGTTGACTCTAACGGTGCGGCAGCGGGTGGTACAGTAGACAATTTCCAGAATAGCCTAACTTTCAATGGCGGTGCAGGTAGCGATACGCTGATACTCGAAGACTCGAGCGACTCTACAGGCGACACAATAACCGTGACCCCAACTGGGGCAACGAGTGGAAGCATTGGCTCTGCTGTCGGCGATAACTTCTTCGGTGTGGGCGGTAAACTCACCTATACAGAATTGGAAGATATCACAATTAATACAGGCACAGGTAGCGACACCTTATACACCAAGCCTGCTACGGGTACTAAGTTCACCTTCAATGCCAACGATCCAATTTCACCCACTCTCCCTGGTGATACGCTACATCTGGATATCTCTGCTATGAGTGACCCCTCTCTCTACATCACTGGTGTAAATAGTGGCAATTGGACCTTTGGCAGTGGTTATCAACCAGTAGAGTACAGTAGCATTGAGACTCTTAATGCAGTAGGTAATCTCTATGATCTCTTCCTGAATACAACCACTATTGGAGAAGGTGGTGACAGCAGCGCGGATTCTATTCTCGTCAAGCTACGCACAATCACCACCCAGCTTGATTTGATAGTCAATGGGATAAGCTTCTTCTTCGACGAAATTGCCTCCATCAAATCGCTCACAGTTACTGGCTCAGCAGATGACGATATGCTGACTATAGATGACGTGAATGGCCTGCCAGTCTTCGCGGGCGAAATTCCCTCAGTCGAGGATAATCTCAACATTCTTGGCAAACCGCATATCTTGTTCACGGGCGGTTTGGGGAATAATGCGCTCAACTACATATTGCATCAGGCTGGCACAAACCTGACTTACGCCCCTGGCTCTGAGTCAGGCGTAGGCACAGCCAAAGGTGAAATTCTCACAGAATGGGATGATTTCGTACAGCGTTTGTACTTCACCGATCTTGAACCAATTACGATTACAGGCTCGGCTGGTTCTTCACTTGGGCAGCTCACCATCTTGGGCACTCAGGGTGATAACCTTGTCAAAGTAATGGACAAAGACCCACTCAACAACGCTGATGATTACACACGTGTTGAGATTGGCATCTTGGGTGATGATATTCTCCCCATACATATTCTCAATACACTCGATTTTTCTGCCAACACCTTCATGAGTTTGCTAGTCGAGAGTTTGGATGGGAACGATCATATTGAATTACAGAGTTATGATAGCTTGGCTGGCTTGAAACGGATTGATTTGGATGGTGGCAGCGATGACGACCGCTTCGTGCTCTCCAATGATTGGCGTACTGTAAATATCTTTGAAGCCCTCAACGGCGGCATTGACACGCTGGACTTCACGCCTGCTACAGTTAACCTCATCTTCACTCTAGATTTTGGTGAAGTACATATAAGCGATGGTGCTAACATAGCTTTACACATCGGCAATTTCATCGAAAATCTCATTGGTGGCGAAGGCGACGATCGCTTTATATTTAGCGAATTCGGCGTAAGCTTAGCCGAGGGAACCGGAACCATAGACGGTGGAGACGGGATTGACACAATTGACTATTCATTGTGTGGTTGCGGCAACAGAGATCTAATCTATAACGGATACGGACTGGCTGAACCTGCAAAAGTGGAAATTATCATAATACCTAGGCCTTGCCCAGTCAATAAAGGTGGACGAGGTGGACGAGGTACAGTGATTGAAGAAGAGTTCAGCCGCTTTGGTAACGATCTCTCGCTAGATGAGTTAATTGACGTAGTGAAAGATGACCCCAGCACTTATACCGCAAACGGTACACCGATCAAGATGGACACCGACCTTCCCACAGCCACTCTGACTCAGGCAGGGAGTTTGGTAATGTTCTCCAGCAACAGCGGAAATACGGCTCGCGTCAAAGATGTGGTGATCGGCAACTTAAAGCAAATGATCACCCCTGGTATTGCTTTCATTAACCTCCGCGGGCAGATAGAGATCTTCAGTGCTGATGCTAAATTCATTAAGGGTGTCACAGTTGAGGTGTCAGATAATAGTAATCAGATGATGAACAGCCTGACCAACGATGGGACCTTGGCGGTAGTATTCGATAAAATTAATTATTCAGATATCGCTGATCGTGATATGGCTATCATGTGGTGGGACGAAGCCTTGGGTATGTGGCACGAGTTGGAGACCATCGTCACAGACAAAGGCCGTTACGTAACGGTAACGAACTTAACGGGAACCTTTGTCTTGGTAGCGAAATAAAACCATTGCCTGGATGGCATGACCGTTTTTCTGTTCTGGTTCAGTGGAAAACAGAATTTCAGCACCCATGTTATAGTTCACAAAAAGAGCTAAAAACCATGTCCAAAAAACGTAAAAACTACAGCCCGACAGAAAAAAGTTTACACTATTTTTGTAGAAGATTGGGAACAACTTGA
>QNCM01000046.1 GCA_003644505.1 Candidatus Makaraimicrobium thalassicum
GAAGTGGAATTAATAACGCCGGTGGCGCTTGAGAAAGAGTTAAGGTTCGCGATAAGGGAAGGCGGGCACACCGTAGGCGCGGGCGTTATCTCGGAAATAATGGAATAGTAGAATGGCAAAGAAAAAAGGGGCGACAGAGATAATAACACTGCAGTGCGAGGTCTGTAAACACCGTAATTATACGGTGATAAAGAATAGAAAAAATAATCCGGATCGTCTGGAACGGAGCAAATACTGTAGTTTTGACAGGAAACATACCCTGCACAAAGAAATAAAGCATTGATCCGTGAATAGTGGAGAGTGGTCCACGGGGCACGAATTAGGAGAGTAGCTCAACTGGCAGAGCACCGGTCTCCAAAACCGGGGGTTGCAGGTTCGAGACCTGTCTCTCCTGCCATGGAAGATTACTTTGGTTACAGATAAACGGCGGAGAGTCAGGGGGAAAATAGACGTGGAGGGCGAGTTATGCTAAAGATCGGGAAATTCGTCAGTCAGGTAAAGACTGAGATGAAAAAAGTTTCCTGGCCGTCGAAAGCGGAACTTGTAAGCTCTACCGTTGTCGTACTGGTATCGACCTTAATGCTGGCTCTGTACATAGGCGTGTGTGACGTGGTTCTTTCGCGCTTCGTGAATCTCCTGATAAGAGGGGCTTTCTGATGGCGAAGAAGTGGTATGTAATTCACACGTTAACCGGCAAGGAGTCTACTGCAAAGAGGGCTCTTGAGAACCGGCTGGAAAACGACCCTGAACAGAAAAAGTTCATCAGTAATATCTTGATCCCGACAGAGAAGGTCGCGGAGATCAGGGAGGGCGAAAAAAAGATTTCGGAAAGGAAGTTTTTCCCCGGATATATTCTGATCGAGATGGAACTTAACGATAAAAGCTGGTATCTGGTGAAAAACACTCCGGGTGTTTCAGGATTCGTCGGGACCAGGACAATGCCCGTGCCTCTGGCGGAAGAAGAAGTAACGGAGATCCTGGAGCAGACAAAGGAGTCAAAGGCGAAACCGGTTCCCAAGATACTTTTCAAGCAGGGTGAAGCGGTCCGTGTCAAGGAAGGGCCTTTTAAGAACTTTACAGGCACCATTGAGGAAACCAATCTGGAAAAAGGCAAGATCAAAATTATGATCTCCATTTTCGGCAGGCCTACTCCCGTGGAGCTGGAAGCCTGGCAGATTGAGAGAATATAGAATAATAGATCGAGCGAAGGCGAGGAAAGATGGCCAAGAAAGTCAAAACCACGATAAAACTTTATTGTTCCGGAGGGCAGGCTAATCCAGCGCCGCCTGTGGGGCCGGCGCTCGGGCAGCACGGTATTCCGATAATGGACTTCTGCAAGCAGTTCAACGAGCGGACAAAGGATAGACAGGGCCTGGTACTTCCCGTAGTGATAAGTTTGTATGAGGACAGGACATTTTCGTTTATTATCAAGAGCCCGCCAGCGAGTATTCTGCTGAAAAGAGCCGCTGGTATAGCGAAAGCAAGCGGGAATCCGAAAGCGGAGAAAGCCGGCAAAGTCACCATAGAGCAGGTGAGGGAGATCGCCAGAGAAAAGATGGAGGACCTCAATGCCGTTGATATCGACGGCGCGGTAAAGGTTATAATGGGTTCGGCCCGAAGCATGGGCATTGAAGTTGAATAAAGAGGTGGATCTGGATGGCCAAATCAAGTAAAAGACAAAAAGCGATAAAAGAACTGGTCGGGGAGAAGAAGGAATATGAGCTGAAAGAGGCTATTTCCATCCTGAAAAAAGGCCCAAAAACGAATTTTGACCAGACTGTCGAGGTAGCGATGAAGTTGAACCTGGAACAGTCGTCCACCCCTATACGCGGAACAGTCAGCCTTCCGCATGGAACGGGAAAAAAGTCCCGTATCGCGGTTTTCTGTAAGGGGGATTTTGAAAAACAGGCCCGCGAAGCAGGTGCCGATCATGTGGGCAGTGATGAGTTGATAAAGAAGGTTTCGGGAGGATGGCTCGATTTTGACGTGGCCGTTGCGACCCCTGATATGATGAGAGAACTTGCCAGGCTTGGCAAGGTTCTTGGCCCGCGCGGGCTTATGCCCAATCCAAAATCCGGAACGGTCACAACAGACGTCGCCAAAGCGGTAAAGGAATTGCAGGCCGGTAAGATAGAATACAGGATGGATAAGCAGTCCGGCGTGAAGGGGCCGGTCGGGAAACTGTCTTTCAGCGAGGACGCGCTTGTGGAGAATGTAAGTTCTTTTATAAATGCGGTCATGGGGAGTAATCTGAAACTGCAGAAGATGCAGAATGTGAAGTCGATAGCCATAAGCTCGACCATGGGACCGGGGCTTAAACTGGAAAAGAGCCGGTTCAGGCAAAGCTGAAACACGCGGATTCAAAAGAAGGCACTATTATGGTGGAAAAATACGGAAAGAAAGTCAGAGAGTTAATGATCAGGGAGATGGCGGATGTCTTCTCCAAGAATGAGGGTTTTGTATTTTCCAGCCTTGAGAATGTAAAAGCCTCGGAGATCGATGTATTACGAAAAAAGATGAAGCAGTCCGATTCCAGATATCTGGTCATCAAGAACCGCCTTGCCAGGATCGCGATCGAGGATATCGGACTCAGTGAACTTTCCGATAGTGTGAAAGAGAAGAAGGTCCTGGGGGTCGGCATAATAAAGAAGGATCCGGTTCACGTGGCCAAACTCATGATGGAGTTTTCCAAAAAAAACAAGGGGTTCAAGGTCGCGAACGGATATCTGGAGGGCCGGTTGCTGCCGCTGGAAAAGATCAAGGAACTCTCGGAGCTGCCCGGCCGTGAACAGCTTCTATCCATGGTTGTCGGTACGATGAACGCTCCGGTGGCGAATTTTGTCGGTATTCTGGCATCGCTTTTAAGGGGTTTGCTATGTGCTTTAAACGCGATCAAGGAGAAAAAAGAAGGAAAAGGAAGTGGATAACCTGAATTAGGCACAGCCTAAACTTATTAAGGAGGATCTAAAATGACAGAGAAAGAAAAGGAAGAGAAAGAGCAGGTAAAAGCGGAGAAGACGGAGACCAAAACCGCTGTGGCGGAGGAAAAAACTTCTTCTCTTGAAGCAGAGAGCGCTGCGAAACCGGAGGCAGATGAAGAAACGAAACCGCAGCTTTCAGAAAAAATGGAAGGCATGGTCAAGATCATAGAACAGATGAGTGTTCTTGAGCTTTCCGAGCTTGTCAAGGTGCTTGAGGACAGGTTCGGCGTCAGTGCTGCGCCTGCGGTTGCGGCCGTGGCGGCTGCCGGTGCGCCGGGTGCCGGGGCTGGAGCCGAGGAAGAGAAAAGCGTCTTTGACGTTATTCTCACTGATATCGGCCCCAAAAAGATCAATGTCATCAAGGAGGTCAGGGCACTGACAAGCCTGGGGCTGAAGGAGGCGAAGGATCTTGTAGAAGCGGCGCCCAAAGAGGTCAAAACGGAGCTTCCGAAAGAGGAAGCCGAAAAAATGAAGAAACAGCTGGAAGCAGCCGGCGCCAAGGTCGAGTTGAAATAACTTTGTAAGTAACTAACATGGGAGATGTGATAAAGGATGGCTGTTGAAGTTAAACGCAGAAGCTATGCCAGATTTGCGGATATCTATGATATCCCCAACCTGCTCAAGATCCAGATCGACTCATACGCGGATTTTCTGCAACGGTTCGTTTCTAAGACAAAGAGGAAAAAGCAGGGACTTGAAGCGCTTTTTCGCGATGTATTCCCTATTACCAGCCATGATGGGGTGTATAAGCTCGAGTATCTTTACTACGATATCAGACAGCCCAAGTACAGCGTTGAGGAATGCAAACACCGGTCTCTCACCTATTCGGCACCTCTAAGGATCAAACTGCGTCTGAGGCTGCAGTCCGAGGTGAAGGAACAGGAAGTCTATGTGGGAGAAATCCCGCTGATGACTGACATCGGGACTTACATCATCAACGGCGACGAGCGGGTTGTGGTAAGCCAGCTTCATCGGTCTCCGGGGATATCGTTCGAAGAAAGCGCTTCTACGGGAGGCAAAACTATCTATTCCGCCCGTCTTATCCCCGACAGGGGCGCGTGGATCGAATTCCTGTTTGACAAGAACGACCTGCTTTATGTGTATATTGACCGCAAACGGAAATTCCTGGCTACGACGTTCCTGCGCATTTTCGGATTGTTAAAGGATGAAGATATCCTTAAAGCGTTCGGCGGCACCGAAGAGGTGATCCTGACACGGCAGAAGCAGTGCGATGAATTGGTCGGCAGGGTCCTTGCGAAAGATATTATCGACGAGGCATCTTCCTCCATGCTGGCCCAGCAGACGGAAAAGATCACGGCCTCTGTTGCCGGCCGTTTATGGAAGAGCAAGGTCCGGAATGTCACGTTACTGCGGTCCGTTCCAAAAGAGATCATAAAGACACTGGAACATGACGGGACGAAGACCAGAGAAGAGGCCTACCTTGACATTTACCGCAAGCTCAGGCCGGGGGACCCTCCGACACTGGAATCCGCGAGAGAACTTCTTGACCAGATGTTTTTTAGTGAGAGAAGATACGATCTTACGGATGTCGGTGTCCGTATGATAAACCGCAAACTCGATATAGACAGGCCGCTTGAATCCCATCTGCTTGACGCCGAGATCCTGGTCAGAGCGATCAAGCACCTCCTTGAGATAAAGGATGGAATGAAAAGTATAGATGATATTGACCACCTCGGTAACAGACGGGTGAGATGTGTAGGGGAGCAGCTTTCCAACCAGATCAGGATGAGCATGGCCAGGGTTGAGCGGGTGGCCAAAGAGCGTATGAGCGTCTATGAGATGGGTGAGGTCATGCCTCATAACCTTGTCAACACCAAGTTGATCACAAGCGTGATGCACGATTTTTTTGCCAGAGGAAGGTTGTCTCAGTTCATGGATCAGACAAACCCTCTTGCCGAGTTGACGCACCTTAGGAGATTAAGCGCTCTCGGCCCCGGGGGATTGAACCGTGAACGTGCCGGGTTCGAGGTCAGGGACGTTCATTATTCCCATTACGGAAGATTGTGTCCCATTGAGACCCCTGAGGGTCCTAATATAGGTCTTATAAATTCGCTCAGTTCGTATGCGGGAATGGACAGGTTCGGTTTTCTTGTCACGCCCTACCGCAAGGTCGAAAACGGCCGTGTCCTGAACACGGTCGAGTATCTTTCTGCGGATGTTGAGGATAAATACATTATCGCGCAGGCAAACTCGCAGCTTGACAAGAGAGGATATTTCAAAAAAGATAAAGTATTCTGCCGTTTTAAGGACGATTTCATCCTTGCCAATGTCAAGGATGTTCACTATATGGATGTCTCACCGCTTCAGCTCGTGAGCGTATGTGCGGGTCTTATACCTTTTCTGGAACATGATGACGCCAACAGGGCGCTTATGGGCTCGAACATGCAGAGACAGGCTGTTCCGCTCCTGTTCCCCGAAGCTCCGTTCGTTGGGACGGGTCTGGAGCACCGCGCGGCAAAAGATTCCGGTGCGTTGGTCGTCGCAAGGAAAGACGGAAAGGTTACCAGGGTCGACGGCGCGTGTATAGTGGCAGGCGGAGAGAAATATTCGTTTAAGAAATTCGAGAGGACCAACGCAAGGACATGTATCAACCAGAGGCCGGCTGTTAACCTGGGCGAGACGGTAAAAGAAGGCGATCTGCTGGCTGACGGCATTTCAACGAAGGACGGAGAACTGGCTCTTGGGAGGAACGTTCTTGTCGGATTCATGTCCTGGAGGGGATATAACTTTGAGGACGCGATCCTGGTAAGCGAGAAACTGCTGAAGGAAGACGTTTTTACGTCCGTACACATAGACCGGTTCGAGTTAGAGGCGCGGGACACCCGGCTGGGAAGCGAGGAAGTGACGTGCGATATACCCAACGTCGGCGAGGATGTGCTGAAGAACCTCGACGAGAACGGTATTATCCGCATCGGAGCGGAAGTAGGGCCGGGCAGCATACTGGTTGGGAAAGTCGCTCCGAAGTCCGAGACTGAATTGTCACCGGAAGAAAAACTGCTGCGCGCGATATTCGGAGAAAAAGCCGGGGATGTCAAAGACGTGTCGCTGCGTGTCCCGTCCGGTGTCGAGGGTATAGTTGTGGATGTCAGAGAGCTTTCCAGAAAGAACAGCAAGACCCTGACGAGAGAGCAGCGCCGCATGGATTCCAGTGAGCGGAAGATCGTAAAAGAGGGTTACGGGAATATTCTGGAGCGGCTCGAAAGGAAAAGAGCCGAAAAGGTTCATCAAAAACTGGTCGGGAGTAAACTGATAAACGGCCTGGAAGACGTGGAAACGGGAAAGATCCTTATTAAAGCGGGCCAAAAAATAACAGGGAAGGATCTTCCCATGTTCAATAAGGCGGATATGGAGAATATCTACGTCGAGAACAATGAAAAACTTCAGGCGAAGATCAACAGCATCATCGCGACCGTAAACAGCCAGATCGAACAGACCATGGTGGAGATGGAGAGGGACCTTGACCGGATTAAGCATGGAGATGAGCTCCCCCCCGGGGTTCTGCGCAGGATAACGGTTTTTGTCGCCAGCAAAAAGAGGCTTCAGGCGGGTGACAAGATGGCGGGCCGCCATGGGAACAAGGGTGTTGTCGCCAAGATATTGTCGGAAGAGGATATGCCGTACCTGCCGGACGGGACGCCGCTTGACATAGTTCTTAATCCTCTTGGTGTGCCCAGCCGTATGAATATAGGGCAGCTGCTGGAAACCCAGCTCGGCTGGGCGGCAAAGGAGCTCGGCACCAGGGTCACAACACCTGTTTTTAACGGCGCGGACGAAGGGGATATAGAAGAGGCGATGAAAAGGGCATCATTGCCTGTAAGCGGTAAGATAGGCCTTCGGGACGGGTTTACCGGAAAGCCGTTCGATCAACCGGTCACGGTGGGATATATCTATATGATGAAACTGGCGCATCTGGCTGACTCCAAAATGCACGCCAGGTCCATAGGGCCGTATTCGCTGGTCACACAGCAGCCACTTGGAGGCAAGGCCCAATTCGGCGGGCAGAGATTCGGAGAGATGGAAGTATGGGCGCTTGAAGCTTACGGCGCCGCGTATACCCTGCAGGAGCTTCTTACGGTCAAGAGTGACGACGTGGTGGGGCGCACGAAGATATATGAGACTATAGTGAAAGGCGAGAACATGCTTGAGCCGAGCACTCCCGAATCGTTCAATGTCCTGATCAAGGAGCTCCAGAGCCTTGGCCTTGACGTCTATCTTGAGCAAAAGGAAAAACAGTCAATATGAGGTGCAAAGATTATGTTGCGTAAGGTGAACAAATTTGATAAAGTCCGGATACAGATAGCGTCTCCTGAAAAGATCAAGGAATGGGCTACGCGCAGGGTCGGCAGCAGGAACATCCTGTTCGAGGTCAAGAAGCCGGAGACCATCAATTACCGGACGTTGAAACCCGAAAGGGACGGGCTTTTCTGTGAACGGATATTCGGCCCTACGAAAGACTTTGAATGCAACTGCGGAAAGTATAAAAGGATAAAACATAAAGGCATTATCTGTGACCGCTGCGGTGTGGAAGTGACAAAGTCAAGCGTCCGCCGCGAAAGAATGGGCTGCATAAAGCTGGCTGCGCCTGTGTCGCATGTATGGTTCTTCAAGGCGATCCCCTCACGCATGTCCCATATGCTGGATATGAAGATGCGGGATCTTGAGAGGGTTCTGTATTACGAGCGATATGTGGTAGTTGACTCCGGGGAAACGCCCCTTGAGGAACGGGAAATGATGACAGAAGACCAGTATATGGAGGCGAAAGAGAAATACGGAAATAAGTTCAAAGCCATGATGGGCGCTGAGGCTATACGCGAACTTCTGAAAAAATTGGACCTTGATGCCATAACGGCGGACCTGCATGTAAAGATATCGGAGAAAAAGGACCTTAACACCAGGAAGAGACTGATGAAACGCCTGAAGGTCGTGGATACTTTCCGGAAAAGCGGGAATAAAACGGAGTGGATGATCCTGGATATTATACCCGTTATTCCTCCTGACCTGCGGCCGCTTGTTCCCCTGGAAGGGGGGCGGTTTGCGACGAGCGATCTTAATGATCTGTACCGGAGAGTCATTAACCGCAACAACCGCCTGAAAAAGCTGTTGGAACTGAAAGCTCCGGAAGTGATCGTGCGAAACGAGAAACGCATGCTACAGGAAGCGGTCGATGCGCTGTTTGACAATGGACGGCATGGACGTGAAGTGCTGGGCTCGGGGGGGAGGCCTCTTAAGTCGCTCGCGGATATGCTGAAAGGGAAACAGGGACGTTTTAGACAGAATCTGCTTGGTAAACGCGTGGATTATTCCGGCCGGAGCGTCATCGTGATCGGCCCCGAGTTATACTTGAACGAATGCGGTCTCCCCAAGGTCATGGCACTGGAACTTTATCAGCCGTTCATCATAAGGAAACTGAGGGAGAAGGGTTTTGTGCATACGATAAAAAGCGCTAAGAAGATGGTCCAGCAGGAGAACCCCGAGGTCTGGGATATCCTTGACGATGTTATCCGGGATCATCCGGTGCTGTTGAACAGGGCTCCTACGCTTCATCGTCTTGGGATCCAGGCGTTTCAGCCCAGACTTATAGAGGGTAAGGCAATACGTATCCACCCCCTGGTCTGCGCCGCGTTCAACGCGGATTTTGACGGTGATCAGATGGCTGTTCACGTTCCACTGTCACTGGAGGCGCAGATGGAAGCGCGTCTCATAATGAACGCCGCGAATAACATCTTTTCCCCTGCGAACGGCCGTCCGATCACGACACCGTCGCAGGATATTGTCCTTGGTGCGTATTATCTCACCAAACAGAAATCAGGGGTCAAAGGCGAGGGGAAGGTATTCGGGGACAAAGAAGAAGTTATCATGGCCTGTCAGAATGAAGAGGTGGACAAATTCGCGAAAATAAAAGTCCGCATAGGCGAAAAATTCATAGAGACCACCGTCGGGAGGATTATTTTCAACGACATCCTGCCGGACGGAATGCCGTATTATAATGAACCAATGGATAAAAAGTGCATCAGCCGGGTGATCTCGGACTGTTACACGTTTAAAGGCCATCAGGAGACCGTCCGTTTGCTGGATGCGCTCAAGAAGCTGGGGTTTGAAGAATCCACGCTTTCCGGAGCTTCAATGGCGGTTTCTGATCTGAGCATACCGGAAGCAAAGGCGAAAACGATAGAGCTCGCTCAGGCCGAAGTGGATAATATCCAGGGCCAGTATCAGAAGGGTTTTATAACCGATGGTGAGAGGTACAATAAGATTATAGACATCTGGACACATGCTACTGAGGATGTTTCAAGTCTGGTTTTTCGACACCTCGACAGCTTTAACCCGGTTTTCATGATGGCGGATTCCGGCGCGAGAGGCTCCCGTCAGCAGATCAGGCAGCTTGCCGGCATGAGGGGCCTTATGGCCAAACCGTCCGGAGAGATCATAGAAACACCTATTACCGCGAATTTTCGTGAGGGCCTGACGGTATTGGAATACTTTATTTCCACTCACGGCGCGCGCAAGGGTCTGGCTGATACAGCGCTTAAGACAGCAGACTCCGGATATCTGACAAGAAGGCTGGTTGATGTCGCGCAGGACGTCATTATCAGGGAGATGGATTGCGGAACGCTCAATGGTATAACCGTTTCGGCGATAATTGAGGGCGATGAGGTGGTAGTCTCTCTTGCGGAGCGTATTGCGGGAAGAGTCGCACTTGATAATATTGTGGATCCTCTTACCGGCAGTAAGGTCGTCAAGGCCGGTGAGATAATCAGCGATGAGCAGGCCTCAAAGATCGAAAAAATTTCCATGCTGGATACAATGCGCATCCGGAGCGTTCTGACCTGCGAGGCGGATACTGGTGTGTGCGCGAAATGTTACGGCAGGAATCTCGCTACGGGCAAGATAGTTGAGATCGGTGAGAGCGTGGGCATTATTGGGGCACAGTCTATCGGGGAACCGGGCACCCAGCTCACGATGAGGACGTTCCATATCGGAGGTACCGCCAGCAGGGTGATCGAACAATCCTTTTTCAGAAGCAGAGAAGCCGGGATTGTAAAATATCATAATTTGAAAGTCGTAGAGAGCAGAGATCCCGGAGTATTCGTGGTCCTTAACAGGAACGGACAGATAAGCATCAATGAACCCGATGGCCGGGAAATTGAGAGGCAGAGCATCCCGCAGGGGTCCAATATTTTCTTCAAAGACGAAGCGAAGATAGAAAAAAAGACGAAGTTTGCCGAATGGGATCCTTATATTGTTCCGATACTGACGGAGGTCCGGGGCAAGGTGCAATATGAGGATATCAAGCGTGATATCACCATAAAAGTGGAAAGAGACGAGGCAACCGGCGTTAAGAACAAGGTCGTAATAGACCAGAAAGGCGATTATCATCCGCAGATCCTGATTGTTGACGAAAAGAACGAGGTTGAAGCGATATATCCCTTACCGGTCAGTGCGCATATCGCGGTTAAGGACAAACAGGAAGTGCTGGCCGGAGATGTCCTGGCCAAGACGCACCGCGTAATTACAAAGACAAAAGACATTACCGGCGGGCTCCCCCGCGTGGCGGAGCTTTTTGAAGCCAGGAAACCGAAAGACCCCGCTATTATCAGCGAAATAGACGGCACGGTTGAGTTCGGCGAATTGAAGAAGGGGCAGAAGAGGATAATTATCGAAAGCGAAACGGGGATGAGGAAAGAATATCTCATTCCCCATGGGAAACATCTGAATGTCTATCGCGGAGATAAGGTTAAGGCGGGCGAAGAGCTTGTGGATGGTCCGGTGGTTCCGCAGGATATTCTGCAGGTTTCAGGGGAAAAGGCGTTGCAGGAGTATCTTCTCAATGAGATTCAGGAAGTATATCGCCTGCAGGGAGTGCAGATAAATGATAAACACATCGAGATAATTATCAGGCAGATGCTCAGAAATATCAGGATAGCAGATGCCGGGGATACGAATTTTCTGGTAGGGGACAAAGTGGAGAAAGGTGTTTTCAAGCGGGAGAATACAAGGGTTCTTAAAAAGAAGAAGAAGCCTGCAGTTGCCGAGCCTGTCCTTCAGGGAATAACCAAGGCTTCACTTAATACTGAAAGTTTTATCTCAGCGGCAAGTTTTCAGGAAACGACCAGAATCTTGACCGAAGCGGCCGCGGCGGGAAAAGTGGATCACTTGGCAGGGCTCAAAGAGAACATTATCATGGGGCACCTGATACCGGCCGGGACAGGATATGAGGAGCATAGAAGGATCGATATGGACCGGGAGATCCTGAAACCGGCAGAGGAGGAACAAGAGAACGAAGATGAAAAGAAAGGCGCAGAAGAACAATAGTTACAAGGAGAGGGTATGCCTACTATAAACCAGTTGATACGCAAAGGCAGGAAAGTCACTAAGGGGAAGAGCAAGTCTCCCGCGTTGCAGTCTTGTCCGCAACGCAGAGGAGTCTGTTTGCAGGTAAAGACGCGGACACCCAAGAAACCGAATTCCGCGCTGCGAAAGATCGCCAGGGTGCGTTTAACAAATAGTATCGAAGTGACCGCGTATATCCCCGGCGAAGGGCACAACCTCCAGGAACATTCCATTGTGACGATCCGCGGAGGCAGAGTAAAAGACCTGCCCGGAGTCAGATATCACATAGTCAGGGGGACGCTGGATGCTTCAGGTGTCGAATCCCGCAGGCGCGGCAGGTCAAAGTACGGGACGAAGAGACCAAAATAGTCGCTAGTCGTTAGTCGCTGGTCCTTAGTGGTTAGTGAATAGTCGAGAAAAAGAACAGGGACGAGGAAGGATATGAGAAGGCGTAAAGCGGAGAAACGAGAGTCATTGCCGGATCCGAAGTTTAAAAGCAGGATACTCGGCAAGTTCATAAATATGGTCATGGAGCGAGGAAAGAAGTCTGTGGCGGAAAGGATCGTCTATGGGGCTCTGGACAACATAAAAGAAAGGGTCAAGGACAAGGATTCCCTTGAAGTGTTCTTGCAGGCCCTTGAGAACGTCCGTCCGCTCCTGGAGGTGAAATCCAGGAGGATAGGCGGCGCCACGTATCAGGTACCTCTTGAAGTGAAACTTGACCGCGGACAGTTCCTGGCAATGAGATGGATACGGGATTTTGCAAGGCAGCAAAAAGGCCGGCCGATGAAGGCGAGAGTGGCTGACGAAATAATGAACGCCTATAAGAGAGAAGGCCCGTCGATAAAAAAACGGGAGGACACGCACAGAATGGCCGAGGCGAACAAGGCGTTCGCTCATTACAAGTGGTGATTTCGTAATTCATTAAGATGTATGCTATTGAAGGCATAACAGCCGCGGATGGAAAAACATACATGGAACAAAAAGAAGACATAAAAAACATAAGGAACATAGGAATAATCGCCCATATAGACGCCGGCAAGACGACTACTACCGAGAGGATACTCTACCATACGGGAAAGATCCACAGGATGGGAGAGGTGCACGATGGCACGGCTGTCATGGACTGGATGGAGCAGGAGCAGGAACGCGGTATTACCATAACCAGCGCGGTTACTAGCTGTATGTGGAATGACAAGAAGATCAACATCATTGATACTCCCGGGCACGTTGATTTTACTATTGAGGTCGAGCGTTCATTGAAAGTACTTGACGGGGCTCTGGTTGTGTTCTGCGCCGTGGGTGGCGTCCAGCCGCAGACAGAGACGGTATGGCGCCAGGCGGATCGTTATGAGGTCCCCAAGATAGCCCTGATAAACAAACTGGACCGGACAGGGGCGGATTTTTACAAGGTCATTATAGACATGCATAAGAAACTGGGGGCCAATGCCACCCCCATACAGATCCCGATCGGAAAAGAGGACGAATTTCGCGGGATAATAGACCTGGTGACCTGTAAGGCGTATATGTTCGGGAAAAAAGGCGACCTTGAAGAATTAGTCGAGGAGGAGATCCCCGAAGATATGAAAGATATCACCAGCCACTGGCGGCACAACCTTATCGAAAAGCTTGCGGATGTAGATGAGAAGGTCGAGGAACTGTATCTGATGAATGAGGGAATATATCCTCATGAGTTGAAGGAGCACATCAGAAGGGCTACGAATAATAACGTTTTTATTCCTGTCATGTGCGCTTCGGCCTTAAAGAACAAAGGAATGAAGTTAGTCTTGGACGCCATTTGCGATTATCTGCCGTCTCCGCTCGATGTTAAACCGCCCAAGGGGATCAATCCCGAAACAGGGGAAGAGATCACCATTGTTCCTGAAGAGAAACAGCCGCTCTGCGCTTATGCATACAAGATCATGACGGATCCGTTCGTGGGGACGGTAACGTTCGCGAGAATCTATTCAGGCGGCTTAAAAGCCGGGGTATATGTCCTCAATTCTACTACGGGGCAGAAAGAAAGAATAGGAAAGATCCTGAAGATGCACGCTGACCAGAGAGAGATGGTCGCTTCCGCGGGTGCCGGTCAGATAGTGGGACTGGTAGGGCTTAAGAAGACCTCCACGGCCCATACGCTTTGTAACGAAAAGCATCCCATAACCCTGGAAAGGATAAAGTATCCGGACCCGGTAATATCCATGGCGATAGAACCGGAGACCAGGATGGATCAGGATAGACTCGGTATGAGTCTTAAAAAACTGGAGAGTGAGGACCCGACGTTCAAGGTCAAATATGACAAGGAAACGGCACAGACGCTCATAAGCGGTATGGGGGAGCTCCATCTTGAGATTATCGTTGACAGGTTGAAGAGAGAGTTCAAAGTGGGAGCCACTGTCGGCAGTCCCCAGGTGGCGTATCGTGAGACCATAACCAGGCCTGTCCAGTCAACCGGCAAATTCATTCAGCAGTCGGGCGGGCACGGCCAGTATGGACATGTTGAGGTGAGGCTTGAGCCGGCGAAAAAGGGCGAGGGCGTAATATTCGAGGAAGAAGTAAGAGGCGGTGTTATCCCGAAAGAATATTTTAAGGCAGTCGAAAAGGGCATCAGGGACGCCGCCAGAACAGGGACACTGGCTGGATATCCTGTTACGGATTTGAAGGCCACTCTTTATGACGGCTCTTATCACGATGTCGATTCATCGGAGCTGGCATTCAGTAATGCCGGAGCCATAGCGCTAAGGGAAGGAATTCGCAAGGCCGGGCCTGTCCTGCTGGAGCCCATCATGAAGCTTGAGGTGACGACTCCGGATGAATATCTGGGCGAGGTAATAGGCGATATGAACATGAGGAGAATAAAGGTCGAATGCATCGAACAGATGGGAACGACGAAGATAATAACGGGAGCCGCTCCTCTCGCGCAGATGTTTGGCTATGCGACCACTCTAAGAAGCTTGACACAGGGGAGAGCAACGTATACAATGGAGCCTTCTTTTTACAGAGAAGCGCCTAGAGATATAGTGGAGAAGATAGTAGCCGGTTTACCTACGGCTTAGGGCACTGGGAAATAAAATTAAAGATAAGAAAGCACAGGGGATAATTTTAAGGAGGTAGTGATGGCCAAGAAGAAATTTGAACGGACAAAGCCGCACTTGAACATCGGGACCATAGGTCACGTTGACCATGGCAAGACAACGCTGACGGCGGCGATCACGATGTATCTGGC
>QNCM01000047.1 GCA_003644505.1 Candidatus Makaraimicrobium thalassicum
ACTCCGGGAGTAGCCACTCCGGGAGTGGCTACTCCCGGAGTGGAATGGGGCTTATTCAAGTGTCAAATGTTTAATTGACGCTAATTTTTTTTGGTAATCCTTTCGATCATTGACAAATTTTTCGTATAAAACAGGATCCATGTTGAAATAACCGGAAAATTCGCACAATTTATCACGTTTTGTGGCCAGGTCTAAATACTCCTTATATGAAGAAAATTCCCAGTCTTTCGGATCATCAACCAGGGAAGCAGTTGTTGGATTCAGATGTATATATCTGGTTAGATGAAGGAATTGATCATCGTCTTTTACCAGGACGTTCTTAAATCTTCCTTCCCAGAGCGGCCCTTTCCGTTTATATTTCTTATTGAAGTATTTAGTATAACTCATCAAGATAAGCCGCTGAAAGTTATAAATCCCGTTCTCGGTAAGCTGTTTAAGAATGAAGTGGATATGAGTGGGCATAAGGCAATAAGCAAGTATAGCTACCAATCTTTTCGAAGGATCAAGCAGCCCAGACATGAGAAGTTCATGTTTTTTGTTAAGCTCTTCATATAGGGAAAATTTAAAAGGCGGGCTTTCAGTATTGTAAAAAAGCATTTCATTCATCATCCTTCCGTAATCCCTGATACAATTAAAAATATTAAATCCAGCAATACTTTTACTAAAAACATGATATATCCCATCATTCACCAGCGGTACTTTCCTGTAAGACATAACAACTCCTTTTCTTTTGGTTAAATTTTGTCCACCTACTATATAAGACACAAAAACCCGCAATTTTCTTTCAAAAAAATTCCACTCCGGGAGTAGCCACTCCGGGAGTGGCTACTCCCGGAGTGGAAATGGGTGGTGGGGAGGAGCTTGACTTCTAAAAAAGGCGCTGATATAATTAGGGAACTCCGGGAAGTAGCGCAGCCTGGCTAGCGCACCTGCTTTGGGAGCAGGGGGCCGCGGGTTCGAATCCCGCCTTCCCGACCACTTTCGGAACAGAGCGCGGATGTGGCGGAACTGGCAGACGCGCTGGCCTTAGGAGCCAGTGGTTTTACCGTGGGGGTTCAAATCCCTCCATCCGCACCAGATATTTTATACAGTGCGCCCGTAGCTCAGCCGGATAGAGCATCTGCCTTCTAAGCAGAGGGTCACAGGTTCGAGTCCTGTCGGGCGTGCCATTTCCAGTTAATAACCTCATGACGATCTCAGATAACAGCAGATCCGTCCGGGAGATAGAAGCCCGGCTGTCCGAAAAGCTGCCCATAAAGCTTGGCGTTAACAAAAAGAACGAGCTGGGCAGGCTGGTTTATGAGATATCCCGCGGCCGCGGCCTTAGCCCTGAGGATGTCATCCAACAGGCTGAGATAGACAGGATCATCGACTGCGGCAAGAGCGGGCTTTTTCATAAAGTCAAAAGAACGCTTCTTGGGACACGTTACCCTTCTTCAGGGCCGGATGACGATCCCCACATCATGCCCGTTAAGATAGACCCGGCCCGCAAAGAGTGTCCGGTATGGGATCTCTCGCTTGATCCCCGGACGATCTTCGTCGAGAAAAGCGTGCGGTCCTTCAAATGGACGGAAGATTTCACGCGGAAGTTTCCCCGGGCTGAGGTCGTGGAAGTAAAAGACAGCAGGGACGTTGTCAGGGAGGTATCCACGTCTGACCCTGTTTCCATGTACGACTCGAGAAGGGACAGGGTGCTTCTTGTGCGCGCCAGATCAGGGTTTGTGAAGATATGCCCGTGCACAAAAGGATATAAGAGGTGCGGGTACTGGATCCTGAACGTCGGGTTCGGCTGTCCGATCGATTGTTCTTATTGCTATCTTCAGATGTACAGTAACGCGCCGGGCCTGATCCTGCCCGTAAACATCGACGATTATTACGGACATATCGAGCGCTTCGACCGGCAGGTAAAGGGGAGGACGCGGATCGGCACGGGTGAATTCACGGATTCCCTCGCCCTGGACATGTATACCGGTTATTCCACGCGCCTTATACCTTTTTTCCGTAAGATGCGGAACCTGGTCCTTGAGCTGAAGACCAAAAGCGCGAACATTGAGAATGTCTTGCGGGAAGAACCTCATGAGAACGTTGTCATATCATGGTCGGTAAACCCGCAGGATATTGCCGATCGGTATGAAAAAGGCAGTGTCACTATGGCCCAAAGGTTAGACGCTGCCGAGAGAGCCGCTGAAAAAGGATATAAAACAGGTTTTCATTTCGACCCCGTCATATATTCCGAAGGGTGGGAGGACGCGTATAAAGCCGTTGTAGAGGATATTTTCTCACGTGAGGCTCTCAGAAAGAACACCGTATGGGTGAGCCTCGGGACCCTGCGTTATACGCCCGGATTCAAACAGATAGTCGAACAGCGGTTCGCGGAGAACCTTATGTTCTACCAGGGCGAATTTTTTGTTGATACGGACGGTAAACTGCGCTACCCCAGGGATGTCCGCATAGACATATACAACAAAATGATAAGCTGGATCATGTCCTTTGACACTTCATGCTGGATATATCTCTGCATGGAGCCTGAAGAGGTCTGGAAAAAGACCATTGTTCCACTCCGGGAGTGGCCACTCCCGGAGTGGAACAGGTAGGGATGAAAACCATGGATATAAATGAGATCGACAGGCGTATAAGCGAGATCGCGCAGGAGATCGATTTTTATTCGCTCCTGACACCGCTCAACCGGGAAGAGGAGAAAGAAAAGTTCTTTGACGACCTCACTAAAGGGCAGCCATATAACCCGCTATTCCGCTACAAGTACAGGGACAGGCGGCTGGACGGTAAAAGGGAATGGCTGGAAAAGGCACAGGCCGCTCTTGAGAGCGAGGATGATATCCAGCGGATACTGGTGAAAAAGGTGGACTTTATAATAACCCAGCTTGATCTCCTTGAGTGTGATGACACGCGTTTCAGGGATATTGCCGCGGGGTTATACGGCATACCGGACACGGAATGTCTGAAGCTGGCAGAAAGCATACTTTCAGAGAGCCGGGATCAGGGATATACCTTTCCGGAGGAGACAGTGACGCCTGATGAAATGGCTTCCATACTGCGCGAAGATATGGAAAACAGAAAGATCCCATGGAAATGCGTCTTAAGCGGCAAGATCGTTCCCAAGATAACCGTTTCAGGCAAAGACAGCACAATATACATCAATTCGGGCGTCAATTACACCGCTGAAGAAGTGCAGCGGTTAAAAGTCCATGAGATACAGGTGCATGTGTTTCGCGGCGCTAACGGCGCCGCCCAGCCGTTCGGGATATTCCGTGAAGGGCTTGCCGGCTATGATGAGACGGAAGAAGGCCTGGCCATGATATCCGAGGATATCGCGGGATGCCTTAAGATAGACCGGCGCCAGGAAAAACTGTACGCGGGCAGGGCCGTATGTGTGGATTACTGCATGAACGGGACGTTTTACGAGACGTTCACGCGCCTGCGCGAGTTCTTCCCGGATTATCTGGCATACCGCCTGGCAGAGAGGGGCAAAAGAGGGCTCAGGGACACTTCCCAAAAGGGAGGCTTTACAAAAGGTTTCCATTATATCAGCGGATGGATAAAAGTGCGGAAGTATGTTGAAGAAGACGGGGATTTGAGTATACTTTATGTTGGTAAAATAGGACTGGGGGATGTGGGCGCTGTCAGGCGTCTTATAGATAAAGGCGTGCTGACTTTGCCCAGGTATTTGCCGGAATTTATAAAATAGTTTTTCGCGCTCAGTCTTCGGTTTTCGGCAGCGGCACAGCGACATGAAAAAGATAGCCAACTATTTGCGGGAAAAATACGGTCCGTGGGGATGGATGGGCCAGCGCGCGCACGATGCCTGTGGTATCAACCGTATCCTGCCGCTGGACTTCATCATAAGCTGTGATTACGGGATGGACGTCCCGTGCTATTTCCGGGAGGACGATGTTTTTTCCGTGGAAAAGCGGAAGGGCGTGCGTAAAGACTGGTCGAACGAGGACCTGAACGCGAATCTTAAGGGGGCCCTGGGCTGCGAAATATTCCAGCGGTGGAACAGTTACGAAAGACCGGTGAATCTTCTCTGTTACCGTTCCGTTAGACGGCTGGAGAACGGCAATAGCCGGCTGCTGTGGAAGCCCAGGATATACGCGGTGCCTGAAAGGTTGAAAAGGCGTTTTGACAACAAGGTGCTGCTTTACAGGAACCTGCCGTTGCTTTCTATGCCGAGAGTGCCGGGAAGGGTGGATAAACCCGGGAACGCCACGTTTAACGGCCTGCGCAGGGAGCTGTCTTTGCCGTTCGTTATACAGTTCCCCTCCGGGTCAAGCGGGCATTTTACCTTTATTATCCGGGAAGAGAAAGAATACAACAGGGTCCGGAAAGCGTATCCGGATTCCACGGTCATTATGAGGAGGTACATCGACGGTTTCTCGCTGAACGTCAACGCGGTGATCATTTCCACGGAAGATGGTCCTAAGACCGTTTGTTCGTTCCCTTCCGTGCAGATCACAGGGCGGCCGGAGTGTAGTAACTTCCCGTCGTCGTTCTGCGGCAACGATTTCGCGGCCGCATGTGATATTGACCGCGGAATGATCAGGCAGGTGGAAAGCCATGTACGTATTATCGGGGCATGGATGGCCGGAGCCGGGTTCCGCGGCGTTTTCGGCATGGATTTTGTGGTAAACACCGGCACAGTGTATCCGGTCGAGATAAACCCGAGATTTCAGAATTCGACTTCACTCTATACTGTCCTCAGTGCCGTGTCGCAGTCCCGCAGGGGAACGCTTTTCCTGCTGCATATCGCTGAATTTCTCCAGAGTGAAGATGAAGTGATACGAAAGTATCTGCGGGAGTTTCCGTATCGCGACCTTATGCGGTCCTTGAAAGGGTGCCAGGTCATCCTGCATAACCGGATGGAAAGGAACATTGTAACGGGAGAACTTTTGCCCGGGGCTTACCGTCCGGGAAACCAGGGACTGACCTTTGCCCGAAAAGGCGCTTCCCTCAAGGCCTGCCGCGATTCGAACGATATCCTGGTAACCTGCGGCGTGCCGAAACCATACACGGTGGTCGAGCCTAACGCGCCTATCTGCAAGATACAGATGCGCAAAAGCGCCCTGGACCCCGCGACTAAGACAAAACTTTCAGCCGGCGCGAAAAGAACAGTAGCCGGCGTGTATAAAAAATTAGGCCTGCTGGCCGCGGACAAAGTAGAAATGGCCGGTTCCACTCCGGGAGTGGCCACTCCCGGAGTGGAACCGGGTAGATGAATATGATCGAGCGGGATCCGAAATATTACGTTACGGGATACAAAGGGGAAGACCCTTACAAGGCGCCGTTCTATCTCCGGGCGCTGGTATTTGACGGGAGAGAAGGCGATTTTAATACCGCCCTTGTCAACGCGTTCAACGGTTTTTTGCAAAAGCAGGATAGATTCTCAAAATATTGTCTTGTCCCGGACAGACCGGCGCAGGGAAAGATTCCCGCGAAAATAGTCGTTATAAACGCTTCACATGATGACCTGCCGACCTCGGACGAGACAGCGCGTATATTTGAGGATCTATGCAGGGAAAAGGGGCACGCCATCCCCGCGAAGGTCGTTAACACCCGTGAAGAGCTGATGAAAGAAGTGAGCGAGAACCCCGGCCAGACCCTTGTCATGAGCCAGTGTGTGGATAAAAACGTGTATAATGTCACCCTGGCGGAAGAGCTGGACAGGCGCGGCACAGTGACTGTCCCGGGCAGGATCACCGCGCCCGGAGGCGTCTTTTCGGACAAGGACAGCACTTACCGGCTGCTTTCTGATGGGGGCAGGGACTGGGGGAGCGTTGCCAGGTACAAAAAGATATCCGTTGAAGGAAAAAACACAGAAGACGTTGCCCGCGGTATTTTCACGGCCATAGATGAACTCCAGCGGGAGACCGGCCAGGCCACCTTTTTCGTCAAACCGCATGAGGGCGGCGGAGGGCTGGGCGGTTTCCGTGTAACGAAAACAGAGAACGGGTACATCATCCCGGATCTTTCCAAGGTCACAGGGGATGTTTCGGATATCCACCCCACTTTTATCGATTTTGACGTCACCAGCGAGGCCAGGCTCCGGGAACTTCTATGGATATACCGGCTTTTTGCCTCGGATAAGCACATGGCCGCGAATTATTTGAGAACAGAACTGCCTGTTTCCGTGGTCCCTGACAGTGATGACAGAGAAGGCATGCGCGTGCTTAAGGAATATATTTTGGGAAGCGCGGAAAAACAGAAGCGCAAACTGTTCGGCATGGTCATGACTGGTGATGAGGCCCGCACACAGCTGGCCGAAGCGATCAGCGTCTTTGAAGCAAAATTCAGCCGGCGGTATATCCCGCTGGTCAACGAACATATAGATTTCGGGTTATGGGGGCTCAGGGCGCATTACCGCCTTTCCGGCAGGGGCCCTGTGCTGGAGACCATGTACCACAGGGTTTTTCAGCTGGGTTTCACGGAAGAGGGGCTGGGATACCTGGGCTCTGACAATATTTCCAACAAACAGACAGGCGATCTGGAGATACTGCGGCTGGGCCCTGTAAACGAGATAATGCTGGCGTCAATAGGCGGGGAAACAGCGCTTTTTGAAACCCTTCTTGAAGGAGCTGAAGCGCTTATCGCCCTGGCGGAACTGGTCCCGGAACAGGAGAGAAACCGCGTCCCATTACGCTTGCAGATCGACCTGGCCGCTGTTTCCCGTCGTATAGGCGAAGGCAACGCCGATACAGCCAGAGGCCTGTGCCTGGCCTCGCGGTGGTCGGAATTCGTCCAAAACGCGCGGGAATGGCTGGAAGACAGCCTGGCCTATTACGCTTGGAAGAAAACCTGATTCCACTCCGGGAGTAGCCACTCCGGGAGTGGCCACTCCCGGAGTGGAATCAGGTATCGGAGGAGACGATGAACTCGGTTTGGATAGTATTGATCTCGTTCGCGGTGTTCGGCGCTGCTTACAGGTTTTACGGCAGATTTATCGCTAAAAGGATCTTCCGGGCGGATCCGGACAATCCTGTTCCGAGCGAGGAGTTGCGGGACGATATCGATTACGTGCCGACGAACAAGGAGATCCTTTTCGGCCATCATTTTGCTTCCATTGCCGGGACCGGGCCCATAGTCGGGCCGGCGATCGCTATTATATGGGGATGGGTCCCCGCCCTGGTCTGGATCATCCTGGGCTCTATTTTCGCCGGCGCGGTACATGATTACGCGGCGCTGATCATGTCAACCCGGAAAAAGGGGGTATCGATCGGGGAATTGTCCAGGGAAGTCATCAACCCGCGCGTAAGGATACTTTTTCTTTTTGTCATACTTTTCGCTCTGTGGGTAGTAGTGGCCATTTTCGGGATGGTGATGGCCGTTATCTTTAATATGTATCCCCAGGCGGTGCTGCCGGTATGGATACAGATCCCCATAGCCATGACCGTGGGATGGCTGGCATACAGGAAAAAGTTCAATATGACCGTTATGTCGGTAATAGCGGTCATCCTTATGTATGCTTCGATGGTGATCGGCGTGCGTATGCCGCTTGTTATGCCCGCCCTCTGGGGTTTAAGCCCCATGGCCATCTGGATCATCCTGCTCTTTTCATACGCGTATTTTGCCTCGGTCCTGCCTGTATGGAGCCTGCTCCAGCCGCGGGATTACGTGAATTCGCATCAGCTGATAATAGGGCTCGCGCTGATCATGCTCGGCGTGATTTTCGCCCGCCCGGTAATGGTAGCTCCCGCTCTTCAGATGGCCCCCGCAGGGGCACCGCCGATACTGCCGTTTTTGTTCATAAGCGTAGCCTGCGGCGCGATATCGGGTTTTCACGCGCTTGTGGGTTCAGGCACCAGTTCCAAACAGCTTAAAAGTGAAGAAGACGTCCGGTTCATAGCTTATGGCGGGATGCTTACGGAAGGGCTGTTAGCTGTTCTGGTGCTCGTAGCGGTAGGGGCCGGAATAGGCATGTACGTGAAAGCCGGCAGCGGCGAGGTCCTGCGGGGAGCTGCGGCATGGCAGTATCACTACTCAAGCTGGACAGCGGCACAGGGATTGACCGCCAAGGTGACCGCGTTCGTGAACGGCGCGGCTAACATGCTCGGCGCTCTCGGGATCCCGCTCAGGTACGGACAGGCGGTCATCGGCGTGCTTATCGCGTCGTTCGCGGGCACAACGCTGGACACAGCCACGCGTATCCAGCGCTATGTCGTCACTGAACTGGCCGTGGACTACAATATCAGGCCGCTGCAGGGAAGGCACCCGGCAACTGCCCTGGCAGTCCTGGCAGCCGCGGCTCTGGCGTTCGCCCAGGGCGGCGGAAAAGGCGCACTTATCCTCTGGCCCCTGTTCGGGACAAGCAACCAGCTTCTCGCGGGGCTGGTGCTTCTCGTAGCCTCGGTATATCTTATAAAAAAGGGGGCGAACGCGTGGCCGACAGTGGTGCCTATGCTGTTCATGATAATAACCTCGAGCTGGGCCATGCTGTCCAACCTGGGGCGATTTTTTAATTCCGGCCAGTGGCACCTGGTCGTTATCGGCTCGCTGATACTTTTGCTTGAAGCCTGGATGATCTTCGAGGCAGCCGTATGCATAAAAACCCAGTTCCACTCCGGGAGTGGCCACTCCGGGAGTGGCTACTCCCGGAGTGGAACTGGGTCAGCGCGCCCGTAGCTCAATGGATAGAGCAACTGGCTTCGAACCAGTAGGTTGCAGGTTCGAGTCCTGCCGGGCGCGCCAGTCCTGAACCACTTTTACATCGGTGTAACTGTTGGAAATATGTTCACATTGTTGTTATAATAAGCTGATATGATCCATTTCAAAGGTAAAGACAGGCAACTCATAGTAGTATCGAACAGACTCCCTTTTAGCAGGCGCAGAGATAAAAACGGCAAGTTTGTCTGGGAAAAAGCTGCCGGCGGGCTGATCACCGCTATGGAGCCTATCCTTCAGGACACCAGTGGAATATGGCTCGGCTGGGACGGTGTTATTTGTGAAGACGCGAAAGAAGAAAAATTAAGCTTAATTGACATAAAAGATATCGGGTTAAAACAGAAAAACGCGGAAAGATCGTATCAGATAGGCTGTGTTCATTTAACCAGGGTCGAGTATGAGGAATATTACAATCATTTTTCCAACGGTACGCTCTGGTCGCTTTTCCATTACTTTTTTGAAAAGTGTTTTCTCGATTACAGTTCCTGGGATACCTACCGCAAAGTAAATGAACGCTTTGCGCGTTGTATCGACGAGATCAGCTCAAAGGATGATATTGTATGGATTCAGGATTTTCATCTTTTCATGACCCCTTATTACCTCAGGCAGTTAAGGCCGGCCCAGGAAATACATTTTTTTCTTCACGTTCCTTTTCCTCATATCGATATATTCTCGATCCTGCCATGGCAGAAACAGATACTGGAATCGCTTCTCTGCTGCGATACAGTGGGTTTTCAGCACAAGGGATACATGCGCAATTTTGCCGGCGCGGTAGATCTTTACAGGAAAGAAAAAAAACTTTTCAAGAAAAAAACGCTTGAAGAAGGGATCACGACCCATTCTTACGTAAATCCTATAAGTATAGATTTCGATCTTCTGGACAGGACCTCACGGGATACCGAAGTCCGGGGGATGGTAAGCGAAATAAGGTCTAAGGCCTCTTGTCCAAAACAGATAATAGGGGTTGACCGTATGGATTATTCCAAGGGCATCAAGGAAAGGCTGCTCGGCCTGGAAGTGATGCTTGATGATCACCCGGAGTTGAAAGAGCAATTTTTTTATTATCAGCTTATCATTCCCAGCAGGGAAGAAGTCGGTGCTTACAGGAATATTAAAAAGGAAATCGACGAAATGATCGGCAGGATTAACGGGGAATTTTCTACGGGATTCTGGGCGCCCATACATTATAATTATGGGACGCTCGATTTCAAGGAACTTGTCGCTCTATATATGGCATCGGATGTAGCGCTCATCACACCCCTGAGGGACGGGATGAATCTTGTCTGCAAGGAATACGTCGCGACGCATTCCGATAACGACGGGATCCTCGTACTTTCCAAATTTGCGGGCGCCATAGCTGAGATAAAAAACTGTCTTCCGGTCAATCCATACAGCATAGAGGACATCGCGAGCGCCATCTATCAGGCCCTTAATATGCCTAAAAAGGAAAGAGAAAAAAGGATGAAAAGAATGCGCAGGAATATCAAATCCAATAATATCACAACCTGGCTTGAGAACTGCCTGCGGAATTTCCGGTTATCGCCGATCAGCCTTCAGCCGGGAGAAGAGAAAAACAGGCCGTATGAGACATTTGATTAAAGAATGGAAGAGGATAACCGGAGAGATAAAAGACGGTTATCTTTACCTTTTCCTTGATTTTGACGGGACGCTTGCCCCGATAAGGAAGCATCCCCGGGAGGTCAAGCTGGGCCGGGGGATATACAACGTACTCAAAAAGCTTGCCGGCGCGGACAACGTAAGTGTGGCCATAATAAGCGGCAGAAAATTGAGCGAAGTCAAAAGGATAGCCGGCCTCAAGGGCATAATGTATGTCGGCAACCACGGCCTCGAAGCTGCCGGCCCGGGCATGGATTTCAAGCTCCCATCGGCAATAAAAGCACAAAAGACCATCAGTGTTCTCAGGCGAAAACTCAGGGAACGCCTCCGGTGTTTTAAAGGCGTGCTGGTTGAGGATAAAGGACTGACCCTTAGCGTACATTATCGAATGGCAGACAAAAAAAACTGGGAAAAGATCGCGCGGATATGTATGACAGCGGCAGAACCATACAGGAAACAGAGGAAGATCAGGATCACCGCGGGTAAAAAGGTATGGGAAATACGCCCGCCGGCGGCATGGGATAAAGGACGCATGGCAGAGAAGCTTTTGAACCGGAAAAAGCGGGAATTGAAAAGAAAGGTGATCCCGTTCTGCATGGGGGATGACAGGACCGACGAGGACGTTTTCAGGCGGTTTAAGAACACCGGATATACCGTGAAGATCACAAAAAAAAACCGTGAAGCCAGCATGGCGGATTATTATCTGAGAAATGTCCGTGAGGTGAGTTTCTTTTTGAGAGAGATATATTCATTGCGGAGGAGGGCCTGAAGATATGTTTGATGACAGAAGCAGGGAGTACGGCAACCAGTACGTTCCGTTGAAGCCGGTTGATATAGACCTGTATGAGCCCTTTGTGGGCAGGGAATTCCTGGACGATCTTAAATTTATGGCCGAACCCCTGCAAAAGAAGGTATGGGCGAATATCAATTCGACTTTCATCGGCGGAGGCGTGGCTGAGATGCTGCAGAGCGTAGTGCCTTTTGCCAGAGGGTTAGGGGTTGACGCGAGATGGTTCGTCATAGAAGGCAGTGATGAATTTTTCAGCGTAACAAAAAAGTTCCACAACCTTCTCCAGGGTGTCGACCAGGATATCACTCTCAGGGAAATATTTCATGCCTATCTCGACACGATCGATGCGAATACAAGGGAAGTCAAGGTCGTGGGGCACATGGTCACCATCCATGATCCGCAGCCTGCCGCTATTATAATGAACGGCAACGTTTACGGGCATATTTACTGGCGCTGCCATATAGATACTTCGAACGCCAGCCGCAGGATATGGCGGTTCCTGCTCCCTTATATCAACCAGTATGAAGGTGCCATTTTTACGGCTGAAGAGTTTTCCCGGGAGAATATACAGGTCCCTTCTTACCGGATAAGCCCTTCCATCGATCCCCTCAAGGTAAAGAACAGGCGGCGGACGCGGAAGCAGGCCCTCAAAGCGCTGGCGAAAGTGTTCAACGAAAATAACATTGATCCGGAAAGGCCTATCGTAGCGGCAGTATCGCGTTACGATATACATAAAAACCAGAAAACCATCATAAACGCTTTCAAACTCTTGAAGAAGAATCTCAGCGGCGGTATCCACCCGGTCCTGATCATGGCAGGTAATTCCGCCGTTGATGACCCCGAGGGCATGAAGACGTATGAAAAGATAAAGGAATGCGCAGGAGGCGAAAAAGATATACACCTCCTGTTGAATGTTGAGGACAACGATGAGGTGATAGGGGCCCTTATGTCAGTTGCTGATTGTTTCGTCCATATTTCCACCAAAGAAGGGTTTGGCCTCGTCGTTTCCGAAGCCATGTGGCAGGGAACACCTGTGGTGGGAAGCAAGGTGGGCGGGATAATAAAACAGGTCACGAACGGGCATAACGGTTTTCTTGTTGAGCCCCATGAGACGGAAGAAGTGGCACGCGCCATTAAGTCGATCCTGGAAGACAAGACCCTGAGAAAAACTCTGAGCAGGAACGCCAGGCAGACTGTGGCGAGCCAGTTTCTGCTTCCGGCCATGGTTTATAAGGAACTCATGCTGATGAGGTACAGCCTTGAAATCGACAACAAGATCCCCGAGTTCAGGATGAACAAGCTTACATATAAAGAGATATCCCAGGCTCTTTACGGCAGGACAGTCTGGCCCTTTTCTACCGACGATTTAAAAAAGCGCATAGAAATTATCTGGGAGGGGCTGGAAAAGTAGAGGTAAAAATGTTTTTTTATGAAGAGATATTGCGGGCATTTCAAAAACAAAAAGTAAAATATGTACTTGTAGGGGGAGTCGCCGCTAATCTTCTCGGTTTGATGAGAAGTACCGCTGATCTGGATATTCTTGTCGAAATGAGTGATGACAATCTCAAAAAGATCGTCAAAATCCTGAAAAGACGCGGCTATTATGTCAAACAGCCGGTTGATCCGATGAAGATCGCGGATAAAAAGACAAGAGAAGACTGGATCAGAAACAAGCACATGAAGGCTTTTAACTTTTATAAGGAAGACGAACTCAAGGAAGTCGATATAATCATAGAGTCACCCATATCTTTTGAGGAAGCCAGAACGAGCGCCGTACGGATTAAAGTTGATGCCTTTACATTACCTGTAATTTCCATAGATAAGCTGATCAAGATGAAAAGGAAAACAGGGCGGGCAGTTGATAAACTGGATATAGAAGAATTAAAGAAGATAAAAAAATTAAGGAAGAAACTATGATCTTCAAATGGGAGAGCGAAGAAGATCGCCTTTTAAGATTTATGAGGATATCACCTAAGAAGAAACTGGAGTGGCTTCGTGAAATGAATGAATTCATTCTGAAATGTTCATCGAAGCGCGACAAATTGATCCGATGGAAGCTGAGAGAAAGATAGAGGAATTCAAGGGGGGACGGGGTGCCCCCGTATGCTATGAACGAAACAGACAATACCGCGCCGGCTTTTCGGGAAGTTCAACGGTTCAGCAGGGGATGGACATGGGGATTCATATTTCCCGTGGCGCTGTTTCTTGTCATTTTTTTCGGCTACGGCGTGCTTAAACAGCTTATTTTCGTTCAACCCTGGGGGAATATGTTCCTGCCGGACATCGCGATGCTGATCTTCGGGCCACTGGCGGTCTTTTTCGGAGGCGCCATACTTTATATCTTCTCCAGGCTGAAACTCATAACCGAAGTGCGGGACAGCGGCCTGTATGTCAATTTTTGTCCGCTGGCTAAGTGGAAAATACGCCTGACCGATATCCGCCGCTGGGGCGTCCGGAGATACAACCCGTTCATGGAATACGGCGGATGGGGCGTCCGCTACGGGATAAGCGGCAAGGCTTACACTGTGAACGGCAACATGGGCGTGCAGCTGGAGCTCGCCGACGGCAAACGCGTGTTGATCGGTTCACAGCGGTCCCGGGAACTCGCCCGTGCGATCAAGGAACAGATGCCGCAATAAACGAATACTTCCGATCCCGCATCGGCCGATGCGGGATCGGAAGCGGGCTGTACGGGCAAAAGCAATGGATGAAGAGTATTACTCTTACATAAAAAAGTTTTTTGGCAGGTGGGCTCCTGTTTATGATATAACAAGTGTGTTCCTTGCAGGGGTAAGGGACAGGGTCGTGGAGTTCACCGCCGCGGAAGCCGGTTCAAAGATGCTGGACGTATGCACCGGCACCGGGAAACAGGCATTCGCGTTCGCGGAAAAAGGTTTTGACGTAACAGGCATTGATCTCTCAAAAGACATGCTGAAAGTGGCCGCCGCGAAAAACCGATATGAGAACGCCGGATTCAAAACCGCCGACGCCGCGGACATGCCGTTCGAGGATGAGCATTTTGACGTCTCCTGCGTGTCCTTCGGCCTGCATGACATGCCGCCGGCCGCCAGGGAAAAAGTGCTGAAAGAAACAGCCAGGGTCACCAGGCCGGGGGGCGCCGTGACAATAGTTGATTACGCCCTGCCCCGGAACAGGCTCCGCAGATGCCTGATCTACCGTTTTATCAGGCTTTACGAAAGCAAATACTACCCGGGATTCATAAGCTCCGACATCAGGGCGCTGCTCAGAGGATCAGGGATCGAAGTAGAAAAAGAACTTCCGGTACTGTTCGGAGCCGGAAGGATCCTGAAATGCAGAAGAAATGTCCACTCCGGGAGTGGCCACTCCCGGAGTGGCTACTCCCGGAGTGG